>DATBYN010000021.1:0-8165 GCA_036513695.1 Bradyrhizobium sp.
CATCAAGCCTTCGGCGGCTTCGCCCGCGTCTTCATCTCGCGGTATCGCTTCGCCCCGCCCTCGCGGTTGGTCTGCGGGCTGCGCTCTACCGCAAGCGCGTCGTCGGGCACGTCTTTCGTGATCACCGAGCCCGAACCGATATAGGCGCCGTTGCCGATCTTTACGGGCGCCACCAGCGACGAATTGGTGCCGACGAAGGCACCGGCGCCGATCTCGGTCTTGTGCTTGGCAAAACCATCGTAGTTGCAGGTGATGGTGCCGGCGCCGATGTTGGTGCCCGCGCCGACATGGGCGTCGCCGATGTAAGAGAGATGATTGACCTTGACGCCAGCTTCCAAGGTCGCTGCCTTGGTCTCCACAAAATTGCCGATCCGCGCACCGTCGCCGAGCGAGGTCCCCGGCCGCAACCGCGCATAGGGGCCGACGGAGGCGTTCTTGCCGATCGAGGCCTGCACGATATGGGAAAACGAGTGGATCACCGCGCCGTCCGCTATCGTAACGCCAGGACCGATCACCACAAACGGCTCGATCATGACGTCGCTGCCGAAGGTCGTATCGGCGGCCAGGAAAACCGTCTCCGGCGCGATCATGGTCACGCCGGCATCGAGTGCCGCCTTGCGCAAGCGCGCCTGCATGACCGCTTCGGCTTCGGCGAGCTGGGCTTTGGTGTTGATGCCACGCACTTCATCCTCGCTGGTTTCGATCACGACCGCCTCCAATCCCAATTCCCTGACAATGGCAACCGCGTCGACCAGATAGTACTCGCCCTTGGAGTTGGCGTTGCCGATTTTTTCGATGATTTCGAGCGCCCGCTTGCCGTCGAACGCCATCACCCCGGCGTTGCACAGCGTGATCGCGCGCTCCGCAGCCGTCGCGTCGGCGTGCTCGCGGATCCCAACCAGTTGGCCGCCCTCGACCAGGAGCCGGCCGTAGCCGGTCGGGTCTTCGGCGCGAAAGCCGAGCACCGCCAGCGCGGCGCCGTTTTGCAAGGGCGCGCGCAGGCGCGCAAAGGTCGCGACTGAGATCAGCGGCGTATCGCCGAACACGACCAGCAAATCGTCGGCGCCGCGGACGATCGTCTCGCGGGCAGCCAGCACCGCATGCGCGGTGCCCAGACGCTCGCGCTGAATGTAAGTCGCAGCATCGGAGCGAATGCGTCGGACTTCTTCCTCGACGGCCCCGTGGTCGGGGCCAAGGACGACAGCCAACGCTGCGCCTTCTCCCTTCGGGGCAGCCCGGAGCACATGCGCCAGCAGCGATTGGCCGGCCAGCGGATGCAGGACTTTTGGCCTGGCCGAGCGCATGCGCGTGCCCTCGCCGGCAGCGAGCACGATGGTGAGGCTGGTTCTGCTGCTCATTTTAGTCCTTGGCATCCTGCGCCAACGTCGCGCGGTCGCCGTCATAAAGCGTTTAGACGGCAACTGAAACCTGATTCGGCCCCGGCCGGCTGCCGGATTCCAGATCACGGCGCATTTCCTGTTAATGTTTGCTGTGTGATTCGGCTTGGCCTCGGGAGGGCCGGAAGCGTCGTATGGCAAAGCATTCCGACCAACTGGCCGGCAGTTTTGAGACCGAAAATACCGGCGGCATCCTGTCCGGGCTTTTGGCCGAAGAGGAAGCCCTCGACCGGCGCTCGTTGTGGCAGCTCGGAACTTGGGGTGTCGCCTCGATCGCCGCCGTCACGCTGGCGCTATACGCCGCGAACCAATCCTCGATCGGATGGCGGCGCGAGCAGATCGCGGCGGCCGATCTGGCGCGCCAGGCGCAACAGATCCAGTCGGTTGCAAAAGAAAGCCAGAACGAGACGCGGCGGCTCGCATCCGCCATCGACACCCTCAACAGCGACCGCGACCGGCTGTACACCCGCGTTACCGTCCTGGAGCAGGGGCTGGATTCGGTGACCGGAGCGATTGCGCGGCAGAGCGCGGTGGCTTCCGTCCAAGCCACGCCCGCCTCACCCGCAGCGGCGAACCCCCAGCCGCCCACTCAAAATACGCCGCCCGCTCCCTCGCCGGCTCCAGCCGTGTCCCCGGTGGCGACGACCGCCACCGCCCCGGCCGAGAAGCCAGGAACCGATACGACCGCCACCCAACCAGGCCCGGCGGCCGCCGCCTCCGTCGGACAACAGACCGCCCCAAATCCGCCGGCCGCGACGCCGGCAACCCCGCTGGTGGCATCGAAATCGATCATGGCGCCGCCTGACGCCGCGGCCTCAAAGCTGATCGAACCGGAAAAGCCCGTGAACAGCGTGGAGAAGGCACCCCTGCCGGAAGTGGCTGCGTCGCCGCCCGCCGACGATGCAGGATCGGATGCATCGGAGGCCGCGCCCGCAAAGGTTGCCGTGCAGCGCACCGAATTTGGCGTCGATGTCGGCAGCGCGAATTCGCTCAGCGGCTTGCGCGCGCTGTGGCGGGGACTTCTGAAATCGAGGGCGAATGCGGCCTTGACGACGTTACGGCCGATCGTCGTGATCAGGGAGGGTTCCAACGGGCTCGGCATGCAACTCCGGCTGGTGGCCGGACCGCTCGATGACGCGGCCGCGGCAGCAAAGATCTGCGCCGGCCTGATCGCGAACGAGCGGCCGTGCGAGACGACCATATTCGATGGTCAACGGCTCGCCATGAAGGCCGACGAGCCGGCGGCCAGCCCCACAAAACCGCCGGCGGCGGCGAAGCCCGTGGCGCGCCGGCGCGGTAGTTCAAAGCACGTGATTATTGATGAACCGCCGAAGAAGCCGGAATCGTCCTCGACGATGTCGTCGCTGTTCGGCAAGCGGTAGCGCTGGCCAATAATGCCACAATTACAGTGCCTTGAAATTAGATCCTCGTGCATTCGGTGAGGCTGAGGGCTTTTCCAGCGCGCATTGGGTTGTCCCACCCCGCATTCCCGAGCATAGTCCCACGATGAAAAAGACCCCGTTTCGGCTGACGCCCTATCAGGTGCAGTGGCTCCTGATCGTCGGCTTTGTCACCGTCGGTTACGCGCTCTATTTGCGCTATCTGGCGATCGAGCTCTCGAGCATGGCGCTGGCCTGCGATGCGGGCTTACAGACCATGCTGTGCAAGACCCGCCTGCTTGCAACCACCCTGTTTCGCAATTCGGTATTCGGGGTGGTCGCGCTGATCATCGCAACCCTTCACCTGATCCGGCCGTCGATCGTGTTGTTGACGGGCGGGCTGATCGCCGCCGGATTCGGGATCGTGCTCTACAACGTCGGCCTGTCGGGGATAGCGATCGGGCTGCTTATTTTAGGATTTGCACGGCCCGCGCCCGCCACAGCGTAAGCGCGAGCAGGAAATACACCGCGCAGGTCCATAGCGATTGCCAGTTGTTGGCGCCTTCGTTGAAGACGATGTAGAGCGCCGATCCCGCAAACAGGGCGGCAAACACCGCCTCCGCGATCGGGCGCACGCCAGCTTGCGGCCGGTTGAGCAGCATCACGGTCGCAAACGGCACCAGCGCCATGGTCAGCGCGGCGAATGGAAAATCCTTGTAGCGGGGGTCGAAGACGAAGCCGAGCGCGGTCTCGGCGCCGATCAAGGCCGTCACGACAAGCGCCATTCCGAGGAGCAATGTGAGGAACGACCGGGCCCGGTCATCGCGCGGGCCGAGCAGGTCCAGAAACGTCGGCAGCGCGCGTCCCGACATCAAGGCGTGGGCGCACAGCAACGGCGAGGCGATGGCGGCCGCCAGCAACGCGCCCCACATCAACCAGCCGCCAAAACCGTAGCTCTCATAGTACATCTTGTCGGCGGCGACCCCGAGCAGGATTCCCGCCGAGGTCGCTGACATGGCGACCGCGATCCAGGATGCAATCCGCGGCGTCCAGGGCCGGCGCCGCAGGGTCAGCCAGGCCGCCAGAAAGACGAAAAAGCTCAAGCCCATGCCAAACCCCATCTGCAGCTTCCACAGCGGAAAATTGCTGATGGCCTCGCCGGGCGGGTATTTCACGGCGCGCTTCATCGAATCGAATAGGCCCCAATAGCCGCCGACGGTGCCCTCGAGCTGGCGTTTCCAGGGCTGGTCATAGGCCTCGATCAGGTTGACCCGAAAGTTTTCCTTCTTTGCCAGATCAAGGATCTCGGAGACCACCCGGGCCTGGTTGGTCCGTGACGGCAGCGCGCCTTCGCGCATCCGTCCCTGGCTCGGCCAGCCGGTCTCTCCGATCAGGATTTCCTTGCCCGGAAAGGCCACCGCCATCTGCTTGCGGATGGCGTCGACATGGCCTGCTGCATGTTTCGCCCGGATCGGAAAGTCCTCCCAGTAAGGCAGGATGTGGATCGTGACGAAATCCACCGCGTCATAGACTTCCCGGTTGCGCAGCCAGTATTCCCAGACATCTGCGTAGGTGACGGGAACGGTGACCTGGGCTTTGACCGAGCGGATGGTGGCGGCGAGGTCATTGGTCGTCATCTCACCGCGCAACAGCACTTCGTTGCCGACCACGAGAGCGGTGATGGTGCCGGGATAGTCCTTGGTCAGGCGCACCGCGGTTGAAATCTGCGTCAGGTTCTTTAAGCGATTACTGCCGAGCCAAATCCCCTGGATGACCTTCAAGCCGACTTTTGCGGCCTCGCCTGGAACCTGATCGAGGCCGTTCTCGATCGAATAGGTGCGCACGCAATCGGATACTTTGGCAAGCTCCGCCAGATCCTGGCCAATCTGTCCCGCTTCGATATGCGTGGTCGGCTGCAGCGGGGTCTGGGTGTGCCGGAACGGCGCATAGGACACGCACAACAGCTTGGCATTGGGATCGATCGGGGCGCGCGGCAGCGAGATCGGCGTGGCCAGCCACCACCACACGGCGAAAATCGCGCTCAGGGATATGAGTAGAAGCGCCAGGGGCGTACGAAGAGAAATCGGTTCCGTCCTCCGGGAAGGGACCGTCGATTAGCCGGTCGTCGTCCGTCTGCCAAGAGCAGGATAGGCGCAATCCAAAGGGAGCGTAGCGCGCCAGCTTTACCCACGGTATGATAAAGTTGTGACTTTGCTGGACAAAATCCGAAATGTCCGTCATGGGATTCCGTGACCGTCCCCGCCGCATTGGGGACCTATTTGAACGGCATTCAAACGAGCCGCGCAAACCAGCTAGTCTGGGCTGGCCGCGGGCAGGAAACAAATCGGGGAATTTATGGGTCGAGGTGTGCTTGAGTTCAAAAGTGCGATTTTACGCCACCTCGCCGTCCCCGGGCTTGCACTGCTAATCGGTATCGGAAGCGCATCCGCCCAAAGCGGCACCCCGGCCAACCCGGACCAGTCGGGCAAACCTCCCGCCGCCAATTCGGCCGATGCCGGCAAGGACAGCCAGCGCAAGACCGACGAATTCGTTGAAGCTGCCCAGGCCATTAACGGTCCCGCCGGGAACCCGGAATGTGTCTGGCTCGGCCGCCGTGTCGTGAGCCTGATGTGGCGAGACGATCTCGACACCGCCTTCCGGCATCTCGACCTCTACGATCGGTTCGGCTGTCCGGGTGGACACGTCCAGGCCGCGTTTCGCTGTCTGACCCGATTCGGCGCGCAGATCGATGACAAGGTACCGAGGAGCCTCGGCGACCGCATTCATGCCTGCTGGATTAATCCGGGCGCCCAACCGCAAGCCGCGGCGGCGGCTCCGCCGGCGCCTGCGCCCGCGACTGCCGGCGCCGCGATTGCGGCTCCCGCCACGCCACCACCCGCGGCGACACCCCCGGCTCCGACGAAATAGTTGCGGCGGCCGGCGCAACGATGTGAAATTCTGGTAATTTCAGTCGTGGCGCCCTTAAAACGCCATCGCGTCATACCAGTTGTTAAATCGCGTGGCAGAGATATCTTCAAAACGCCATGTCGGTCGAACCTAGGGGACGGGTTCGCGTTCTCCCCATGCATGCCCCGTATGGTTCCCTCGCGATGCGCGCCGTCGTCGCCGTTCTGCTGTTTGTGACCGCCGCTCACGCTGCGCTTTGGGGCATTTTCCAGGACAAGCAACAGGCTCCGGATTTCAGGGGAATCCTGACCAGCGTGTCCTATGCTCCGTTCGAGGGTACGGCGCATCCTGACGTCGACAACATTCCGAGCGTGGAGAAAATCCGCGCCGACATGCAGAAACTGGCGCCCCTGACCAAGGCGATCCGGCTTTACTCGTCGACCGGCGGCGTCGAGTTGGTTCCCCCCATCGCCGCCGAGTTCGGCCTCAAGGTTACCGTCGGCGCCTGGATCGACAAGAACGCCGACCGCAACGAGCGCGAGATCGATGCGGCAATCAATCTTGCCAAACACAACAGCAATGTCATCGGCATCGTGGTCGGTAACGAAACGCTCTATCGCGGTGAGCAGAAAGCCGAAGACCTGATCGAGCTCATCAAACGGGTCAAGAGGTCGGTCAACGTTCCGGTTACGACAGGCGAAATCTGGAATATATGGCGTGACAATTCCGACACGACCCCGCCTGGCCAGCCGACCCTGGCGTCCACCGTCGACTTCATTGCCGCGCACGTCCTGCCCTACTGGGAAAATTTCACCGACCAGCAGGCGGTCGATCAGGCGGTCGATCGCTATCAGCTGCTGCGCGAAAAATTTCCCGGCAAGCGGATCGTGATCGCCGAGTTCGGCTGGCCGAGCGCCGGTTACAATTTGCGCAGCGCCGAACCCGGCCCGTTCCAACAGGCATCCGTGCTGCGCAACTTCGTCACCCGGGCCGAAGCGATCCAGATGGAGTACAACATCGTCGAGGCGATCGATCAGCCCTGGAAATTCTTTGAAGGCGGCGTCGGTCCGTATTGGGGCGTCTTGAATGCCGCGCGCGAACCGAAATTTGCCTGGACCGGGCCGATCGTAAACCCGGACTACTGGAAGCTCGCGATCATTGCACTGCTGGTCGGGGTACTGATGTCTCTGCCTATCCTGCGGCTTGAAGGGGCCACGGTGATGCAGGCTTTGATGCTGTCGGCAGCCGCCAACGGGGTCGGCGCCTGGACTGCGACCGTATTCGCCTACTGGACCGGCCATTATTTTGTCTTCGGTTCAGCCTTCGCGTTGACGCTGGGTTTGATCCTGCTGGTGCCGCTGGTCCTGATCGCGATGGCACGGATCGAGGAGATCGCAGCTGTGGCCTTCGGCCGCAAGCCACACCGGTTGATCGTCAAGGAAGCCACTACGGCGCCGGCCACCATCGGCGATACCGTCACCTTCCCAAAGGTCTCGATCCATATACCCGCTTACTTCGAGCCGCCGGAGATGCTGAAGCAGACGCTCGATGCGGTGTCGCGGCTGGATTATCCGAATTTCGAATGCGTGGTCATTATCAACAACACGCCTGATCCCGAATTCTGGCAGCCGATCCAGGATCACTGCCGTTCGCTCGGCGAGCGTTTCAAGTTCATCAATGCCGAGAAGGTGCAAGGCTTTAAGGCCGGTGCGCTCCGCATCGCGATGGACCGCACCGCTGTCGATGCCGAGATCATCGGCATCATCGACGCCGACTACGTCGTGCAGCCGGATTGGCTCAAAGATCTCGTGCCGGTGTTCGCCGACGCCAGCGTCGGCCTAGTGCAGGCACCGCAGGATCATCGCGACGGCGACCGTTCGCTGATGCACTACATCATGAACGGCGAATATGCGGGCTTCTTCGACATCGGCATGGTCCAGCGCAACGAGGCCAACGCCATCATCGTTCACGGCACCATGTGCCTGATCCGGCGCGCGGCGATGGACATGGCCGGCGGCTGGGCCGGCGACACTATCTGCGAGGACACTGATCTGGGCCTTGCGATCATCGAGCATGGCTGGCTGACGCACTACACCAACCACCGCTACGGCCATGGCCTGTTGCCGGACACCTACGAGGCCTTCAAGAAGCAGCGCCATCGCTGGGCCTATGGCGGTTTCCAGATCGTGAAAAAACATTGGCGGCGGTTTCTGCCGAAGGCTAGCCGGCTGTCGCCCGATCAGCGGCGCGAATTCGCGCTCGGCTGGCTGAACTGGTTAGGGGCCGAAAGCCTCGGCGTGCTGGTCGCCATCCTCAATCTGATCTGGGTGCCAATCGTGGCCTTTGCCGACATCGCCATTCCCGACAAGATCCTGACCCTGCCGATCATCGCATCCTTCGTGGTCTCGCTGGTGCATTTCGTCGCGATGTATCGCCTGCGCGTGCCGGTAAAATGGGGCCAGATGCTGGGCGCCATGATCGC
>DATBYN010000022.1:0-7184 GCA_036513695.1 Bradyrhizobium sp.
ATCCGCTGGCGAGGGCGCCGGCCAACGCGAAGCCGATGCAAAGGGAGAACAGGGAATTCAACGCATCAGGCGACATGGCACGGTCTTCCGCTACAAGAACTTCTCCCTGCTTCGCAAAATTGACCGCGGGCCGCCACATCAATCCTTAAGGAAGGGTTAACGTGACGAGCGGGGAACCGCGGCCCGTGCATGGCTCGCCGCCCGCGCGGGCCGCGAAATCATGCTGAAATACGACCACACGTGGCATATTTGCCGGTGATTCGGCGCTTATCCTTGGACGCCCCTGACGATGCTCCCTTCATGACATTCCTCTCGACCGCCCAGCAGTTCGCACGCGGCTCGCGCGAGCGTTCCCGCGGCCACCTGGTTCCGATCACGATTGGCGGCGCGGTCGGCATCAGCGCCCTGGCGCTGGTCGCCTATCTGTTGTGGCCGACCTGGGGATCGGGATCGGACGCCTCGAACGGTCCGGCGCGGTTGCCGGTGAGCATCGGGGCCACGCTCTTCAACGTGCCGGCCGCGGCGATCCGGATGAACATCCAGCGCCATTCCGGGCCGCAGGAACGGATCGATCTTTCGTTTGTCTATCCTTCGCTCGACGCCCCCGAGGTGCCGAAACATTTCAGCGCCGACACCCTCGAAGAGGCCGTGCAGCCGATCGACCGCATCTTCCTGTCGATCGCAGTGCATCACGACACGCTGGCGCCGGATATGCGCGTGCGCACCATCTATCCGCGCTACCTCGAGCAGGCATCGACGCCCGAGCAGGATGGATTGACGATGCGCGCGTTTCGCGACGGCACGCCCTATGGCGGCGAAGACCTGTTCTCCGCGACCACGCCGGATCTCAGCGCACGCTGCACGCGCGACGCCAAGACGCCCGGGATGTGCCTGAGCGAGCGCCGCATCGACGACGCCGACCTGACGTTTCGCTTTCCACGCAGCTGGCTTGCGCAATGGCGCGACGTGTCCGCTGCGATGGACCGGCTGACGGTGCAATTGCACGTGCCGGCAAGCAAACCATCGTCCTGATCAGCCCTGCTCGACCAGATCGTCCTCGAGGATCGCCATCTGGAACTGGAACGAGCGGTCGTCGTCTTCATCGTCGACGAACAGCACACCGATGAATTCCTCGCCGATATAGACTTCCGCCGAATCGTCCTTCTTCGGCCGCGGCACCACGCGAATTTTGGGATTGCCGAACAGGCGCTTGAGATAGGCGTCGAGCTTCCTGACTTCCTGAACGTCCACGGCAATCTCCAATCCGATGAGGTTTCGGGGGTTTTAGGACGAGACCAAGCGAACTGCTAGCCTAACTTGCAGAAATCTTACGGGCTATTGCGAAGCGTTTTTTTAAGATCACAATCCGATGGCGCCAAGCATCTGATCCATGGTGCGCGACGGCTCGGCGCAGCCGGCCTCGCCGACGATCTTGGCCGGAACGCCTGCGACCGTCACATTGTGCGGTACCGGTTTCACCACCACGGAGCCTGCGGCAATGCGCGCGCAATGGCCAACCTCGATATTGCCGAGAATTTTCGCGCCCGCCCCAATCAACACGCCATGGCGGATTTTGGGATGACGGTCCTCGTTCTCCTTGCCGGTGCCACCGAGCGTGACGCCGTGCAGGATCGAGACGTCGTCCTCGATCACGGCAGTCTCGCCGCAGACGAAACCGGTGGCATGATCGAGGAAGATGCCGCGGCCGATCTTGGCTGCGGGATTGATGTCGGTCTGGAATACCGCCGACGAGCGGCTCTGCAGAAAATACGCAAAATCCTTGCGGCCCTTTTGATAGAGCCAGTGCGCCAGCCGATGCGTCTGCAGCGCATGAAAACCCTTGAAGTAGAGCAGCGGGTGGATGAAGCGCGACGTCGCGGGATCGCGGTCGTAGACCGCCACCAGATCGGCGCGGAAGGCATTACCGAGATCGGGCTCGTCGCGCAGCGCCTCGTCATAGGCCTGGCGGATCAGGTCACCCGACAACGCCGAATGGTCCAGACTTTCGGCGATGCGATGCACCACCGAATCCTCCAACCGATCGTGATGCAGCACGGTCGAATAAATAAAGGAGGCAAGCTCCGGCTCGCGGCGTACGATGTCTTCGGCCTCACTGCGCACGCGATCCCAGACCGGATCGAGCGCCTTGAGCCTTGCACCCTGCGGATTGACCTGATGCATCGCCATCTGCTGCTCCCGCATTTTTATTGTTCTCGTCATACCATTATAGCACGACGCCTGGACGACTGTCCCGAATGCCGTTGCGCCAATAGTGAACCTCGACCCGGGCCTTCGAAAAGCGTGCCAAAACATTGAAATGGCACATTTTATTCACACGATCGAAATCCACCCCCTGGCGTGCGGGCGTTGGCTCAAAGTGGTCGGGAATTCCGGGAATTCAAGCCGTTCGGGAACCTCAATTAAGGACGCCGGGACAAGAATTCCAGCACCCCCGTCTTGTAGACCTTGTCGCCGACCGCCCGCATATGGTCGCGGCCGGGAATGTCGAGCACGCGCGCGCCGCCGATGATTTCGCCGAGCGCCCGCGCCGAGCCCGCGATTTCGTCCCTGGTGCCGACCGCGATCAAAACCGGCACGGTGATTTCGGCGGCCTCCTCGATGGTCATCAGGCGCCGCGAGCCGCGCAGGCAGGCCGCGAGCGCTTTGCGGTCGGAACGGGTCTGGTCGGCGAAGGCGCGAAAGGTCCGTCCGACCGGATCGGTCACATTGTCAAGCGAAGGTGCCTCTAGGGCCTTGGCGACGTTTTCGCCCGGTCCGCCGCCCTCGATCAGGCCGATCCCGAGGCCCCCAAAGATCGCCGAGCGCAGTCGCTCGGGGTGATGCAGCGCCAGCAAGGCGGTCATCCGCGATCCCAGCGAATAGCCCATGATGTCGGCGCGCTCGATGTTCAAATGATCCATCAGCGCGGTGACGTCGCCGGCCATGGTGCCGATCTCGTAGGCCGCGGGATCGTAGAGTTTTGCGGAATCGCCATGACCGCGATTGTCGAGCGCGATGGCGCGGCGGCCGTTTTTCCTTAATTCCGAGACCCAGGTCGGATACACCCAGTTCACGTTCTTGGTCGAGGCAAAGCCATGCACCAGCAGGATCGGATCGCCCTCGCCTTCGTCGAGATAGGCAATCTCGACATCGCCGTTGTGAAAACTCGGCATCATCAATTCCGTCATTTAGGGGAAGGGAGCGCGAGACTAGCTGCGTCAGCCTGCAATCACCACCGCCGGCTCCGCCGCGGCCGCCAGCTGCCTTCGCAGCCGCCGCGCTTTCTTGCGATCGAGCCACGACTGGGTCAGGCGTTCGGTGGTGGCCTTGATCGACGACAGAAAGCCGAACAGCGCCATCAGCGCGCCAAACAGCCAAAGCGTGAGATTGAAGGCTCCCGCCGCCAACAGCAAGGCGCCGCGGCCCAGAACTTTCAGGATCGCGCGGGTCTGGCCGCCCTTCTGTTCCGCAAGCCGCGCGGCGCGGGCAACATCCTTTGGGTTTTCGGCGATTTTCAAGGTGTCTTGGGCGGCGCGAATCCCTGCCCGTTCGCTGACGCGCCCGACGTCTTTTGCCAGACGCACCAGCGCACCCGCCTTCTCCGCCTGGAACGCCGCCCTTATCGCGGTGACGGTTTGTCCCGGCCGCAGCACCGAACCGGATGCGACCGCCTCTTGCAGCATCGGCGTATTGACCATCTCGCGGGCCGAGCGGCCGGCCCATTGCGCTAATCCCTCGCCGAGCCGGCCGACCTTGCGGGCGTCCTTGACCAAGGTGAGACCGGCGCGTACCGGCGCCACGCCGCCGACGGAGACATAGGTCGCCGCGGTCACCACGAGGCCCGCGGCGGCTAGGCCCAGCACCACGCGGTCGGTGTCCTCGCCCATCGCCAAGTGCTTGCTTTCGCGCACCACGTCGCGGATATCGCCGAACACAAAGAGATCGCCGGCAACCGTCCCCGACAGGCTCGCGACATCGTCGGCGTTCCCGGTCACAAGACCGGTCGCAAAACGCTTGGCAAAATGCGAGGACGAATTTTCGTCCGCGACGGCGTCGCTCACCCGCTGCAACAATTCATCGCCAATGGGGATGTTTTTCTCAGCTGCGAGTTCGACAAAGCTGTTGGCGAGATCGGCGTCGTTGGCGGCGAGGGCCGCCTCGATATTCTCTTTGACGATGTTTTGGTTATTTCGCAGGGCAGAACCGAGCTGGAGATCAGCGAGTTCCGCTGGATCATCCTGCGCGGACAAAATGGCGGCAGACTCGCGCGCATGCGGCCATAGCAGCGCACACGCCGCCGCGCACACCACCATACCAGCCAATGCCGAACCGATCCGCAACAGTTTCATCCCGAAACCCAGTTGTTTTCTCTCAACCATAAGATGGTGTGCCGCTTTTAGGACACAACAGCCCCGACGAAAGAAGGGCTTCTCTCCGACGACAAGATTGTGTCGAATTTGCATGAGCAAATGAGCGGTCGGGGGTCTGGGAATCAACGAAACCCGTCAGTATGGTGCGCGGCATTTCAACGGTGCCGTATCCTATCGCGCGCCATCTTGATTGCGCCCGCCTCAATTGCCACCCAAGGTGAATATCATGTCCGATCACGTCGTTCCGCACTTTCACAACGATGCCGGGGTGTCCGTCATCGAGATCGGCTCGCAGGAATTCATGTGCGTGGGCGCCAATCCGCCGTTCGATCATCCGCATGTCTTTCTCGATCTCGGTAATGACAACGAGATCATCTGCCCCTATTGCTCGACCTTGTACCGCTTCGCCGCCGACCTCGGTGCGGGCGAAGCAAGACCGCCCGAATGCGTGGTGAAGGACAAGGCCGCCTGATCGGCCGGTGGCGGCATTACGCACCATCTTCGTCGCTGGTGCCGGGATCGGGGGATTGACGGCCTCGCTTGCGCTTGCCGGCCAAGGCTTTCGCGTCGTCATTCTGGAAAAAGCCGAGCGGCTGGAGGAAACCGGCGCCGGCCTGCAGCTCTCGCCCAATGCCAGCCGTGTGCTGGTGGAGCTCGGACTTGAACCCAGACTCAAGCTGCGCGCCGTCACGCCTGACGGTATCAGCCTGATCAGCGCGCGCCGCGGCCGCGAAGTGGCGCGGCTGCCGCTTGGCGAAGCTGCGACCGAGCGCGCGGGCGCCCCCTATTGGGTGGTGCATCGCGCCGATCTGCAAGCAGCGCTTGCCGCTGAAGTCAACGAGCATCCCGATATCGAATTGCGGCTCGGCTGCCAGTTCGAGGACGCCGTCACCCATACCAAGGGACTGACCATCGTCCAGCGCCGCGGCTCCACGCGCCAGCAGGATCTGGCGCTGGCGCTGATCGGCGCCGATGGCATCTGGTCGAGCGTGCGGCACCATCTGTTTCCGGATCTGCAGCCGCAATTTTCGGGGTTGATCGCCTGGCGCGGAACGCTCGATGCCGGGCAATTGCCGCGCGAATATACCTCGCGCCGGGTCCAGCTCTGGATGGGACCGAGCGCACATTTCGTTACCTATCCGATCTCGGGTGCGCGCCAGCTCAATATCGTCGCCGTGGTGCCGGGAGAGTGGAACAGGCCGGGCTGGAGCGCGCCAGGCGAGATCGGCGAGATCAAGAACGCGTTCGGGTCGTCGCGCTGGGCGGGACCGGCGCGGATGATTATCTCGGCCGTCGACAGCTGGCGGAAATGGGCGCTGTTCACGGTGCCCGACGGCGGCCAATGGACCGATGGCGCCATCGCGCTGTTGGGCGATGCCGCCCACGCCATGTTGCCGTTTGCGGCGCAAGGCGCAGGGATGGCGATCGAGGATGCCGCGGTGCTCGCCAAATGCCTGGGAGAAACGGCCAAGGAAAATGCCACGGAGATCCCCGCCGCGCTAAAACGCTTTGCGAAATTGCGCCGCCCGCGGGTGATGCGCGTCCAGCGCGCCGCGCGGCAAGCAGGGCTGATCTATCATCTCACCGGCCCGATGGCGCTGGCGCGCGATCTCACCATCAAGGCGATGGGCGGCGACCGCCTGCTGGCACGCCAGCGCTGGATTTACGATTGGCGGGCGTGAGGGTCTAGCGGAGGGTAGGCAAAGCAAAGCGTGCCCACCATTTTGCTTGTTGAAGGATGGTGGGCACGGCGCGAAGTGCGCCTTTGCCCACCCTACGGATTCGATTTTCAAACAGCCACAGCTTCGCGATCTCGCCGCCTGTTTTGCGCGAGGTTTGCTCGAACGTCCCGCCCTCGGAGATCAGAGGGCGCAGGGAATGCCGGGCGCTCGATGCGCCCGCAGCCGCGCGTGTAGTGGTAGTAAACACGCGCGTTAGTCACCACGGTCACACCGGAACAACCCGGCATTCGCCGCGCAATGGTTTTAACGGTTTCCTTCGTGCTCCCCGGTGACCGGGCTTTCTTGCCACCGTCATCGGCGGATTGCTCCGCCAACTTGACACCAGCGTCGGGGTGTCAGGACCACACGACTTCGCCGTCCGCTTAAGCGCCGTTCGTCAATAGCGCCCAAATCACCTTGATCCGCTTCAACAAATTAGTGTTTACGCGCAGAGCCCCGGGCTACGGCAATGGCTCTAGTAAACCGCGCTGCCGGAGGATACCGCCGGGCGCTGGCCTTTGGCGGTTGTTGGCGGCACGGGTTTGAGCGCCGGCGCATCGGCGACCGGCGGCGACGAATGGCATTTGTTGCGCTGCCAGGCCTCGTCGGCAAGTTTCGCTTGCGCGCGGACCGCGATGTACTCGTTGCGATAGGCGAGTTCGGCGACCACCGGGCCGGCGACGCCAGTTTGGGCCTTCGCCATCAGGCCTTGGTACTCCGCGGCCCTCGCGGCGAGCACCTTGCGGTCGGCTTCCAGCTGCTTGCATTCGTACAGATCGTATTTGGCCGGATCGGCGAACGCCGACATCATGCCGTCGCTCATATCGGCGCAGCCGCCAAGCGCGAGGCCGAGCACGAACAGCGCCAAGGCCGCGGCGGCGCGCGGCGAATGTGGGCGATGGGAAACGCGAGCCTTCATGCGACCTTGATAGATTGACAAGCTTGCGGTTGCGTAAAGCAGGCGCAGATGTCCGCATTGAGGCTTTGCGTTATGCCACGCGCTCGCTTAAACGAAGGGCCCGCGCTTTCGCCAAACCAGCCCAATTCCATTGCTCAAGAAAACGCGCTAAGTATCTGATCTCGCGACCAAATG
>DATBYN010000023.1:0-9923 GCA_036513695.1 Bradyrhizobium sp.
TCCAAATGACACCAATCCGGTGTAGCCGACGCAGAGATTGAGCCCCATGGCGGCGATCGCCAGCGCCACCACCATGGTTCCGGTGTTGAGTGAAAGTCCAAGCAGCGGCAACGCGAAGGGCATCGCGACCAGAGCGAGGCCCGCCAGCCATAGCGGCCGATATTTTTGCACGGGGGAAGCGGCCTTCATTCGAATTTCTCGATACGCTCGCCGAGCAACCCGCGCGGGCGCACCAGCAACACCAGGAACATCAGCACATAGATCGACGCTTCGCCCGCGGCGGGGAGAAAGTGAATGGTGATGCCGCGCACCACGCCGACCAGCAGCGCTGCGATCACGACCCCCCAAAAGCTTCCCAGGCCACCGATCACCACCACGACGAAGGCGACGGTGATGATCTCGGCGCCCATCGCCGGATGCACGATCGTGATCGGCGCAAAGAATGCGCCTCCCATCGCCGCCATGCCGACGCCGAGCATGACGATCGCGGTCATATAGGGCTGCAGCCGGATGCCGAGCGCCGCCACCATGTCGGGCCGCTGGATGCCCGCGCGCACCACGCGGCCGAACGAGGTTTTATGCAGCAACAGCCAGACCCCGAGCAGCACGACCACGACCACCGCCAGCAGCATCACGCGGTAGCGCGAGAACAGGAAGTCGCCGAGGATGATCGAGCCGCGAAAGGCTGGCGGTATCGACGCCGACAAGGGCGCCGCGCCCCAGATGATACGGATGGCCTGCTCGGCGATCATGGCAAGGCCGAACGTCACCAATAGACTGAGGATCGGATCGGCGGTGTAGAAACGGCGCAAGATGTATCGCTCGAAGGGAATGCCGAGCATGGCGACCGCGAGCGGAGAGATCACCACCGCCGGCCCAAAGCCGAGATATTTTGTGATTTCGACGGAGGCGTAGGCGCCAAGCGCGTAAAACGCGCCATGCGCCAAATTGACCACGCCGCCGACGCTGAAGATCAGCGACAGCCCGAGCGCAATCAGCAGATAATAGCCTCCGAGCACGAGGCCATTCACCACCTGTTCCAGCAAGAACCCGAACTGCATTCCCGCTCCAGGGAGACTTTTACAATGGCCGCGCGCACTGCGCCTTCACCCGGCACGTCCTTGCGCGCCGGGTGATCAGCGCGGTTACAACGAGCAGGGGTTCTGCTCTTTGGTCGAATTGATCACTTCGAGTGGCTCGTTCGCCTCGGGAACGGCGGCTCCCAGTGCGATAAAATCCCATGTATCCTTGGCTTGACCCTTCGGCCTGGGCGAGAACGTGTAGGCTTCCTGGACCAGTTGATGATCCCATGACCGGAAATAGGCTTTTCGTGCCTTGAGCACATCGAACTGGGTTTCCTTCTCGAAATAGGCGATCAGCTTGTCGGTGTCGGTCGACTTGGTCTCGTTCATGGCCTGCGCCATCATCTTGAACGTGACGTATTCGATCCAGGCGTGGTTCTCCGGCGGCTTGCCGTTCTTCTTGGTGAATTTCTCGACGAAGCTCTTCGAGGCCGGGACGTCGAGGGTGTGATACCAGACCGTTGGCCAGGTCCCGGCGAGGTTTCCATCGCCCGCGGCCCAGGCGTCCGCGGTATTGAGATTGAAGCCGACGATCGGGTAGGGCAGGTCGAACTCGGCATATTGCTTGATCAGCGTCGTCACCTGATTGCCGGCGAGGTTTGAACAGACCACGTCGGGCTTGGCCTGACGTATCTTCAACAGATAGGGGCTGAAATCGGTGACGTCGGTTGCGATCAGTTCGTCGCCGATCAGATTGCCCTGGTTGGCGCCGAAAAAGCGCTTGGCCGCATTGAGCAGATCGTGACCGAAAATGTAGTCGGCCGTCAGCGTGAAGAATTTTTTGTCTTTCACCATGTTGTCGCGCAACAAGGCCTTGCCAACCGTGTTGACCATCACCGTGTTGGGAATGTCGACATGGAACGTGAATTTATTGCAGTTCTTGCCGCGCAGCGCGTCGGAACGGGCGCCGACCTGCATGAACAGCTTCTTGTTGCGGTCGGCCACCTGCATGATGGTGAGCGCAGAAGCAGAATTGATTTCGCCGATCAGGACCGGCACGCCGTCCTGCTCCAGCATGCGCTGCGCCTTGGTGGCGGCGGTGGCGGGATTGACCGAATCTTCCGACGTGACCTCGAGCTGGCGGCCCATGATGCCGCCGGCCTGGTTGATTTCTTCCTCGGCCATCCGCATGCCGAGCGTGGCATAGGCGCCGAGCGCGCCGAGAAAGCCGGTCAGCGGCGTGAGGTGGCCGATTTTTATCTTCTCCGTCTCGCCGTGGACGATGGACGGAAATCCAAACGCCGAAGCGCCGGCAACGGCGGCGCCTGTTTTCAACAGGGTTCGTCTGGTGTAGCGGGTCATCGGTAACTCTCCTCCCAGGGGACGCGGATCGCGATGTCCCCCTTCGATTCCGACACATGCGAGAATGTGAGAGACGTTTTTCTATTGTTGGATGATATTTCCGGACACGGTCGTCCGTGTCAACGCCAAATGCGTTGACCGGCTTCGTCCTTAGGATGATTTGATGACGCTTTTGGCGCCAAATTCCGCCGACAGGCGGTTGGCGGCAAGCCGCACGACCCGGGCGTGGGTTTGCAGCGCCTGGTTGGAGAGCCGCCAGATCGGGCCGGAAATGCCCAGCGCCCCGATGACCTGCCCGGTGAAATCCATCACCGGCACTGCAATGCAGCGCACTTCCGGATTGAATTCGCCGTCGTCGAAGGCGATCCCGGTGCGTTTGATCTCGGCAATTTCGCGAAGCAGCACCGAGACCTCGGTGATCGACTTCTTGGTCGCCGGTTTCATCTCGACGCGCTCGAGGAAACGCTTCAATTGATCGGGACGAAGCGAGGCGAGGATGATCTTGCCCAATGCAGTACAATGCGCCGGCCGCACCACGCCGACACGGTCGGTCAGTTGGAACGCGCCGGGGCCGCTGGTACGGGCGATCACGACCACGGCATCGCCCATACGCACCGCAAAATGGCCACTTTCAGCGGTTTCTCGCGACAAGTCCTCCAGCACCGGGGTTGCGACATTGACCATTTCGATCTCGTCGAGCGCACTGGCGGCAAGCGCAAACAGCGGGCGGCCGATGCGGTAGCGTTTGGAATCTTTTTCCTGGCGCAGATAGCCCAGCGACACCAGCGTCTTGGCGAGATGGAACGTGGTGGAATTGTGCAGGCCGACCCGCTTGCTCAAGTCCGCAAGCCCGATGCCCTCGCGGTGCCGCGCGACTTCCTCGAGGATCGCAAAGGCGCGGCCGAGCGACTGGACGCCGCCGCGCTGCCGGTCTTCGGCGTCGTCGTCGATATCATGCTGCGGCGGCTGCACCAGCCTGGCGATGGCGGCCTTGCGCAGGCTTGCCGGCTTTTCACTGGTCTTTGCTTTGGTGCGCGGTCTCACAGGCTTTAAGCCTCCAGGGAACGGTTGCCGAACTGTATCAGGTGATCTGGGAAATGGAACAGCGCCAAGATCATGCCGCTGGATGGATTTTTCAGCATACCACAATATAAATTGACGTACAGTATTATGGGAAATAGGGTCGCGCGCCGGGGAAGTGTCGGCCATCACCAAGCCGGCGGGGCCCGATCTGTAGAATATTCGAACTGGTAAGGGAGTGATCCGATGTCGCCGCGCAATGCGCTCAATGGGGCTCAGATTATCGTCGACTATCTGATTCAGGAAAAAGTCCCGCAGGTGTTCGGTCTTTGCGGCCATGGCAATATCCAATTCATCGACGCGTTGTATGAGCGCTCCGACGAACTGAAAACGATCTCGGTGCATCACGAGAGCGTCGCCGGCTTCATGGCCGACGTCTATTACCGGGTGTCGGGACGCCCGACCGCGACCTTCACCTCCTGCGGGCCGGGTTCGGCGAACCTGCCGATCTCGCTCGGCAACGCGTTTCTCGACTCGGTGCCGTTTATGGCGGTGACCGGCAATGTGCCGACCAGCCAGTTCAACCGCGGAGCGTTCCAGGAATTATATCGGCACTATCAGGCCGACTTCCCTTCCACCGTGCGGACCTATTGCAAGAAAGTGTTTCAGCCGACACGCGGCGAGATGGTGCCGCTTGCAGTCCGCCAAGCCTGGAAGACCATGACCACGGGCCGCCCGGGGCCGGTGGTGCTGGATGTTCCCTTCGATGTCTTTATGGAGTCAGCCGCCCAGGAAGCGCCGAATGCGCACGCCTGGAACGGCAATATTTCAAGCCGCTGCGGCGCTGATCCCGAAGGTGTGGTGAAAGCAGTCGACATGTTGCTCGGTGCCGAGCGGCCGGTGATGCTGGTCGGCCAGGGCGTGCGCTATGGCGGCGCCGCTGAGGAACTCTTAAAACTCGCGGAGCGCTTGCAAATTCCGGTGGCAGCGTCGGCGAGTGGCCTTGGCGCGATCGATTGCAACCATCCGCTGGCGTTGGGTCTGGTCGCGCGTGCCGGCCACTATCAGGCCAATCACGCGACGCGTCAGGCCGATGTGCTGCTGGCGCTCGGCGTGCGCTTCGACGATCGCACGTCAAGCTCGTGGATCCCCGGTTATTCCTTCACCATTCCGCCGACAAGACTTATTCATGTCGATATCGATCCCGAGGAGATCGGCCGCAACTATCCCGTCGCACTCGGCCTGATGGCGGATGTGCGTACCTTCCTGCGGCAGGTTCATGCCGAACTGGATCGCAGAACTGAGCTGACCAAACGCGCCGATGCGCGCAAGAAATGGCTGGCGCAGATCGACATCTATCGGAAAGAGTGGGACAAGTTCGTCGCGCCCGGCTTCTCCGACGACACCACGCCGATCAACCCGCAGCGCGCCGCGCTCGAAATCGACAAGGCGCTGCCGGAGAACGCGATCTTGGTCAGCGACATCGGCGTGCACCACAATTGGCTACTGAGTTTCTGCAAGCCGAAACGGCCGGACTCGCTGATCGGCTCGATGGGGTTTGGCCCGATGGGGTTTGGCGTTGCCGGCGTGATGGGCGCGAAGTTTGCCGCGCCCGACCGTCCATGCGTGTCGGTGTGCGGCGACGGCGCGTTCTTCATGCATGCCAACGTGCTGGGCACCGCGGTCGAATATAATCTGCCGGTGGTCTGGGTGGTCTGGAACAATTACGCCTATGCTTCGATCCGCGGATTGCAGCGCGGTTATCTCGGCGGCCGCGAGCTCGCCACCGATTTCCACGATCCCGTAAGCGGCCAGCGTTACAATCCGGATTTTGCCGCGATGGCGCGCTCCTGCGGCGTCCAAGGCGTGCGGGTCGATCGCGCCGGTGATCTCGGCGAGGCCATCCGCAAGGGCATCGCGGCCAACAAGCCCTATCTGATCGACGTCGATATCGCTGCCGATATCAACCCCTCCGGCGCCGGTGTCTGGGAGCTTCCGGGGCTCGGGCGAAGCAAGCCGGGAATCGGGACGCAGTTCGAACCGACTTGACGATCGTCGTGCGCTTCGTTTCGTCCAAGAAATTTGAGATCAAAAGGAAAGCAAGATGCTTGCAGGCAAGAAAGTCGTTGTCGTCGGAGGCTCGTCAGGCATCGGTCTTTCGACCGCTGAACTCGCAACGCGTGAAGGGGCTGAAGTCATCATCGCCTCCCGCAACGCCGACCGCCTGAATGCGGCCGCGAGCACGCTGGGTGCGAAGGCGATGCCGACTGACGTGACCAGCGATGAAAGCGTTGAGAATCTGTTTCGCAGCTGCGGTCCAGTCGATCACGTCGTGGTCACCGCCGCACAGCTTCGGACCGGCCCCTTCAAGACCGTTTCGATGGAAGATGTGCGTGCGACGATGGAAGGCAAGTTCTGGGGTGCCTGGCGGGTCGCGCGATCGGCGGAAATTCGTCCGGGCGGATCGCTCACATTGGTCTCCGGCTATTTGAGCATTCGGCCGCGGCCCAACTCGGCGATTATCAGCGTTGCTAACGGCGCGCTTGAGTCGCTTACGCGGGCGCTGGCGCTAGAGCTCGCGCCGGTGCGCTGCAACGCGGTGTCGCCGGGGATCATCGATACGCCGATCCGCGCGGCGATGCCGGAAGCCGCGCGCCGCGACATGCTTGCGAAGACGGCCGCGAGCCTGCCCGTCGGCCGCGTCGGCGTCGGCGAAGATATCGCGCGGCAGATTCTCGCCTTCATGACCATCGGCTTTGCGACGGGATCGATCGTCTATCTCGACGGGGGCGGGTTGGTTACCTGAGGGGAGCAACGACAATGGCTTCAGAGCACGGCGCCTTCATCCGCAATATCGCAGAAGTACCCTGGCGCGAATTCCCCAATCATTTTGGCGGCGCGCTGTCAAAACCGCTGGTGATGCCGGAGACGGCGGGCTCGCGTCACCTCGACTACCGGATCTCGATGTATCAGCCGATGGCGCATGTCGCCCGCCACAAGCATCAGGTGCAGGAGCAGATCTACCATGTGCTCGAAGGCGAGGGATTGATGGAGATCGCCGGCAAAAACCATGTCGTGCGCAAACACGATTTTATCTTCTTGCCGCCCGGCGTCGAACACGCCATCTCGAATTCGGGCCTGGTCGATCTGGTGTTTCTGGTGATCACCTCGCCGGTGACTGACGACGGCAAGATCGTCTGACGCTGGCTGGATTATTAACCGCGCGGTCCCGTGATGTCGGCTTCCGACGCATACGATGTCGTCGTCATCGGCGCTGGCGCCGGCGGGATGACGGCTGCGGTGGTTGCCGCCGCGGAAGGGCTGAGCGTCCTTCTGATCGAGAAGACGGAATTCGTAGGAGGAACCACGGCGTGGTCGGGCGGGATGGTCTGGATTCCCGTCAATGCCGGGATGAAGCAGGCGGGTATCGAGGACAGTCCATCTGCCGCCGCCAACTATCTCGCCAGTACCGTTCCCGAAACCGAAAACGCAGACTTGCGCGAGACGTTTCTTTTGCGCGGTCCGGAGGCGGCAAAATACCTCGAAGCCAACTCTGAGGTTCGGCTGCAGCCCGTAAAGATCTATCCCGATTATTATCCGGACCTGCCGGGAGCGACCGCCGGCGGCCGCGTGCTCGAGCCCGTCGCCTTCGACGGCGCGCAGCTCGGGAAAAGCTTTGCGCGGTTGCGGCCGCCGTTGCCGGAATTCACGCTGTTCGGCGGTATGATGGTCAACCGGCTGGACATCCCGCATCTGCGAAGATTCGGGCGCTCGTTTTGCTCGACGGCAAGATCGATCCGTCTTGTTTCGCGCTATGTGCTGCAACGGCTTCGTGCGCCAAGGGGGACGACGCTGCATCTCGGCAACGCGCTGGCGGCCCGCCTGTACGCTTCGCTGCTGGCGCGAAACGTCGGCATCTTGTTCGGCACGAGCGTCGAGCGCCTGATCGTCGAAGGCGATGCCGTGCGGGGCGTGTGCGTGAAGGATTTTTCGGGCACTCGTCCGATTGCCGCGCGCAAGGGCGTCGTGCTGGCGACGGGTGGCTTCTCGCACGACGAAGATCTTCGCGAGCGCTTCTTTCCGAGCGGAGCGGGTCTTGTTTCCGCCGCGGCTCCCGCGGGGACCGGCGACGGCTTGCGTGCGGCGATCGCCGCCGGCGCGAGCCTGGCTACGGCCATCGCGAGCCCGGCCTATTGGGTGCCGGCCTCGCGCTTTCGGCGCGCGGATGGCAGCGAGGGGGTTTTTCCACATACGGTGACCGATCGCGCCAAACCCGGAATCATCGCGGTCAATGCGTCGGGAAAGCGTTTTGTCAATGAGGCGCTGTCCTATCACGAGTTTGTCCTCGCCATGCTCCGCGACGGAAACGACGGGGAAGACGGTGCGTTCCATCTCGTCTGCGATTGGCAGTTTCTCTGGACCTACGGGCTTGGCCGCATAAAACCTTTCACCTGGCGTATCCGACCATATGTGAAGAATGGCGAATTGATCGAGGCGCCGAGCATCGATGCGCTCGCCGATCGCATCGGTGTCGAAAAATCCGCTCTCTCGACAACGCTCGAGCGATATAACGCCCATGCGCGAACCGGGCTCGACCCGGAATTCGGCCGCGGCTCCACCATCTATCAGCGCCATCTCGGCGACGCCGGTCATTTGCCCAATCCATGCGTCGCGCCGATCGAGCAGGCGCCGTATTACGCGCTTCGAATTTATCCGGCGGATCTCGGCACGGCGATCGGGCTGCGAACAGATTGTCATGCAAGGGTTCTAAGGAAAGACGGCGCCGTCATCGCCGGCCTCTATGCCTGCGGCAACGACATGGGGTCAATCATGAACGGAAATTATCCGGGGCCCGGCATCACGCTCGGGCCGGCACTGACGTTCGGCTACATTGCCGGCCGGCACCTTGCAGGGCGAGATGCCGAGGCGCGCGCCCAACAGAGGGGACAAGGATGAAGGCCGCGGCCACAGGTTTTGCCATTAACACCTATTCTTATATCTTCGGCGGCAGCGCGGCCGATACCGTCGCGCGGCTCGCGGATCAGGGTTATGGCGGTGTCGAGTTGATGTTGTTTCCCGGTCACCTTTGGCCGGCCGAACTGAATGCGTCCGCGCTCCGCAGCTTACGCAACCTCTGCGAACAACGGCTGCGGCTGGTGTCCGTCAACATGCCGAATATCGACATGAATGTCGCCGCCGCCGCGGAGGAGATGCGGACCTATACCCTGAATTTGCTGGTTCAATTCGTTCGCTGCGCCGGAGAGTTGGGAGCAGGCGGGATCGTCGTCGGTCCCGGCAAGGCCAACCCGCTGTTTCCGATGCCGCGGGAGCGCATGGTCTCTTATTTTTATCGCGCGCTCGATAGGTTGGCGCCGCTGGCGCGCCAGGCCGGCACGAGGCTCTTGATCGAGAACATGCCGTTTGCCTTCCTCCCCGATGCGGAGTCGCTCATGAACGTCGTCGACAACTATGGAGACGACAGCATCCGCATTATCTACGACGTGGCAAACGCTCACTTCATCGGCGAACCGCCGGCGCAAGGACTGCGCTGCGTCCGCGGCCGGCTCTCGCTGGTTCATTTTTCCGATACGACCCGGCAGAGCTACAAGCACGATCCGTTGGGACAGGGAGATGTTCCGCTCGCGGGCCTTGCATCTTGCATGAAAGAGATCGGATACACCGAGCTGCCGATGTTGGAAGTGATTTCGCCTAACCCCGATCCTGACATCGCCGATAGCTGCAGGCGACTGCAGGAAGCGGGATTTGGCTGATCTAGTCCAGGCGGCGCCAACAGTGGCCTCGGCCCTAGGGATCGATCAATACTCCCGGATTAAGGATGCCGTGCGGATCGAGCTCTCGTTTTGCCGCCCGAAGCGCTGACGCAAAGAGCGCCGGGCGCTGACGATCGTACCAAGGCCGGTGATCACGACCGACGGCGTGGTGATGCGTGATCGTACCGCCCGCCTCGATCAGCGCATCACTGGCCGCGTTCTTGATAGTTTGCCACTGCTCCAGAAGCGCACCGTGCCGGCCGAGGGCATGGAAGGAAAAATACGGGGCAGGCCCGTCCGGATAGACGTGGGTGAAGCGGCACGTTACCTCTCCCTTCGCGCCGGTCGCCTCCAGGATCGCGCCCTCGGTCGCGGTCTTCACTCTGTCATGGAAGCTCTCGAAGCGATCCCAGGTGATGGCGGTCTCGAACGTGTCGTTGATGAGCCCCGCCGGCGTCAGAAACTCGCGGGCATAGGGCATGCGAATGAACGCATTGCGCCAGATGCCCGCGGCACCTTCGAGATGCGCATCACCGGAAGCTGGCTCCGGCACACCACCATGGTCGGCGCAGCATTCGAGCGCGCGCGCCATCCAGGCGTCCGGCGTATGATCACCGGATTCAAAGCCGAGCACCATGATGGCGACGCTGCCGTCGGCCGCGCCGGTATTGTAGGCCTCCTGCGGGTCGAGGATACGGCAGTTCGATGGATAGAGGCCGGCTTGCGCGATGGCGCGCACGGCGCGCGC
>DATBYN010000024.1:0-10691 GCA_036513695.1 Bradyrhizobium sp.
ATTCGTAATGACGGGGTCGGGGGTTCGAATCCCTCTTGCGGCACCAGCTCACAGCTCCTCCCCAGCGCACCCACCAGCGACCATTTGAAAATAGCGCGTTAACGCGGACCCGTTAGCGTGGGGGCGGCCCCTTCCAGGAAACCCCATGATTTCGAATATCGGTGCCGTATCCGACATCCCGCTTTGCAATCCAGCGGATCGCGCCAAGTTGTCACCCCTGGCCTGGTTGCTGATCGCCCTCGTCTTCGCCGTGGCCATTCTGCTGCGGCAGATCGTCCCGCTGAATACGGATGTGAGCTGGCTGTTGACCATCGGCGAACGCGTCCTGGACGGTCAACGATTGTATGTCGATATCGTGGAAATCAATCCACCGATGGCAGTGTTTGCCTACCTACCCGGCATCGCGGTCGCGCGCGCGCTCGGCGTGGACCCGAAAAACGTCACCGACGCCCTGATCCTGATACTCGCGGCCGCTTCGCTGGTGGCAACCGCACGCGTCCTGCGGCTCTCCCTGCTGCTTAGCCATGCGAGATTAGCTTCGCTCGCCATTTGGGCCGCGGCCGTGGTGACGGTACTGCCGATGCAGGTATTCGGCCAGCGCGAGCATATTGCGACACTAACGTTTCTGCCGGCGCTGGCGGTCTATGCGCAGCGCGGCAACCGTGAGCAGCCTCCGTTGTGGAGCATCCTGATGGCGGGGATCGGAGCCGGCATCACGCTGGCATTCAAGCCCTTCTTCCTCGTTCCCGTCGTTCTATGCATCCTCCTGACGGTCATCCGCTCGCGCACCTGGCAGGTGCTTTTTTCGCCGGAGAATTTTATCGCAGGTAGCCTCGTGGCGATCTACGCCGTCTCCGCCTACATCTTTTATCCGGAATATTTCGCCGTCACCTACCCCTTGGTGCGCGACACGTATTTGTCGTGGTCGATGCCGGTGTCGACCGTGCTGTTCAATTCCGCAAGCGCGCTGTCGGCGATCGCGATGATCGCGATCTTGCGGGTGCGGAAGGAACGAAGCTGGGATTCGGCCGTCCTGTTCACGGTGCTGGCCTCGCTTGGATTTGCAATCTCGTTCTTCCTGCAGCGGCGCGGCTGGGCCTATCATTCCTATCCGATGGTGGCGCTCGCCTTGCTCGCGATGGGATACGCCCTGACCGCGGATACCGATGCCAAATCAAATCCGCGGCGCCCTTCGATCGCGGCAATAGCCGTGCTGATTGCGACATTCGCGTTCGGAATCCTGTGGTTCGACACATCAGTCTATGTCGGGCCGATCGAGGGAGCGGTCGAAGCACTCAAAGCGCGTCCGAAAATCCTGGTGTTGAGCGGCGAGGCCGCCATCGGCCATCCCATGGTGCGAACACTGCATGGCGTATGGGTCTCGCGGCAGGAGAACCTCTGGATCCGTGAATTCGTGCGGCTGACGCGCGAGAAAACCACCGTCGATACGCCGACCAACGCCAAGCTCGATGGCTATCTCGCCCAGGAAAGGTCGTGGCTGATCGAGGATTTCAAGAGGCTGCCACCCGACATTGTTCTCGTCGACAATCTGCGCGACGGCTGGGGCGCCTGGGCGCGCGCCGATAGTGAGGTGGCGGAGCTGCTCAAGCCCTACGCGCTGGTTCAATCGATCGACGGGATCGACATCTTGCGCCGGGCGGACTGATGCGAAAGACAGATGGCCGGACGCCGGTTTTGCCGTCTGCCAAAAATCATTTTCGCGAAACGCCGACGATGAACGTATAGGGCACGCGCGAATAATCGTCGCGGATCGCTAAATCCACGTTTCCGAACACCGCGCTCAGCACATCCCGGTAACCGTTACGGTCGCGAACGAATTCACCGCGGTCATTGTCGAGAAGCCATTTTGCGATGCGCGATTGCCCATCGCGATAGCAGCCATCGAGCGTAAAGACGACACCGTCGCGCCTGAGCACGTCGCGGACATTGGCAAGAACTCCCTTCAGCTCTTCGTCCGCGATGTGATGCAACACACCGTTCATCATGACGACATCCGCGCCGGCGAACTCCTCCGCGGCAGCCGCATCGAAATAACGGCAGTGAAATTTTCCGAGATGGCCGAACGAGTGGCGCGCGTGGTCGATATAGGCCTGATCGATGTCAAAACCGTTGTAGTCGATGTCCGGCGGCAGGTGAGGCAGAATGTAACCGGGACCGCAGCCGATATCGATCACGCGCATCCCCGGACGAAGCGTCAAATAATCGGCGATGGCCTTGAGGCGGGCGCCGAAGAACCCGCCGGCGTTCTGATAGGCCTGATAAAGCGCGGGATGCTTGAGAACCGCCTTCATCGAGATATCTCGTCGAAGACCTGGCTGCGCTTGTCGGGCCCGGAATGGGCCAGCAACGTCTTGAATTGTACTTTTTCAATATCGTCCCGGGAGTCCGCTGGATCGGAGCCAGCCGGATCGTGCGGGTACGAACCAGGCAACCGCGCGCGACGGTGGATATGCGAAATCAAAAACAGCGGCCGGTGCTTTGACTGAATGTAGATGCGGCCGACATATTCCCCGATCAGCCCGAGCACGAGAAGCTGCACGGAAGAAATCATGACCACAAGCAGTGTGAGGCTGGTCCAGCCCGGTACCGTACCGGAGAGGATCCAACCGATGACAGCTGCGATGCCGACGAATGTGAGGACGGTCGTGAGTAGCGCGCCGGTATAGGTCGCTATGCGCAATGGGACCATCGAAAAACTGATCAAGGCGTCCGCCGCAAAGCCGATCATCTTGGTCAGGGGATATTTGGTGGTGCCGGCGAATCGGGGATTGCGATCGTACTCGTAGGCAACCTGCTTATAGCCCAGCCAGGCGACCATGCCGCGAATGAAACGGTCATGCTCCGGCATCTGGACGACTTGATCCGAAATGCGCCGGCTCATCAGCCGGAAATCGCCGGTGTCCACCGGGATATTGACGCGGGTGATGTGGGCGAGCAGACGATAAAAGGCTTGGGCCGATCTTCGTTTGAATCGGCTTTCGCCGGCCCGGCTGCGGCGCATTCCGTAGACCACGTCGGCTTCCTCGCGCACCATGAGATCGTGCATCGGGCCGAGCAGCTCCGGGGGATCCTGAAGGTCGGCGTCGATCACCAGCACCAGGTCGCCACGCACCGTCGAAAGTCCGGCCGTGAGCGCGAGCTGGTGACCGTGATTGCGCGCCAGCCGAACGGCAACGACATTGCGGTCCTCGGCCGAAAGCTCATTGATGAGCTTCCAGGTGTTGTCGGTCGATCCGTCGTCGACAAGAATCAGCTCAAATCTCTGACCGCACAGCGCGCGTGCGGCAGCCGTCATTTGCCGGTGAAATTCGCGCAGGCCCTCTTGCTCGTTGCAACAGGGCACAACGATCGACAGAAACATCCGCCCGGGATGTGGCATCCCGTCTTGAATTTCCATGACTGTTGACGTCCTATCAAACGGCGATCAATTCGATTCGGAAGCTTCGATATTCGGCTCACCTCAGTTAATTGTTCATCAATTTTTCCGACTGCGAGAGGCATGATTCGCAAAAAGCCGAACAGCTAAAATATCGGCGTGCAGCGGCATAACTCAGATGTGTCTCAAATATTAGGAGATACGTAACACGTCGCGTCATCATAATTGCCGGAACTGCTCTGGCAGCGATTCAAACCGATTAAGTCGTCTGAGCGCGAACTTCCAAGCGTGGACTGGATTGTACGATGGACAAGGTCGAATTTGATCGCTTCGCCGACGCCTATTACGACCAGCACCGGGACAATGTCGCGATCACCGGAGAGGGTCCGGAGTATTTTGCCGAATACAAGATCAGGACGCTGAAACGGATCGTCGAAGCGAGCCAACTCGCCGTTTCCCGGATTTGCGATTTCGGTTCCGGGATCGGCAATTCGGTCCCGTTCTTCCGAACATATTTTCCTGATGCTGCACTGACATCATCTGACATCTCCGAGCGCAGTCTCGCGCTTAGCAAGCAGCGTCATCCCGAATCCGGCAATTATCTTCTGATCGAGCCGGATCGCATCCCCTGCGAAGCGGAAAGCTTCGACCTCGTGTTTTCGGCGTGCGTGTTCCACCATATCGCCCATGACGAGCACGAAAATTGGCTGCGAGAATTGCATCGGATCACACGACCGGGCGGTTTGATCGCCGTCTTTGAGCATAATCCCTTGAACCCGCTCACCGTCCACGCGGTCAACACCTGTCCTTTCGACGCCAACGCAAAACTGATTTTTGCGCGCGATCTGGCGCGGCGATTGCGCAAAGCCGGCTGGGCCTCGCCAAAAATAGAATACAATCTCTTTTTTCCCCGCGGCCTGGCGTTGCTTCGCCCCATGGAAAGCAAACTCGGTTGGCTGCCGCTGGGGGCGCAATACGTTGCGTTTGCCCGAAAATCTTAAGCCGACAGCGACCCAGCTGCGCCCCTGTGGGTTTCCGTGATCTTGCTCACATAAGTGTCGGTTCGCCTGCCCTAGTCTCCGCTCGACGTCAGCCCACCTTCAACAACAG
This sequence comes from Bradyrhizobium sp., assembly GCA_036513695.1. Taxonomy (GTDB): domain Bacteria; phylum Pseudomonadota; class Alphaproteobacteria; order Rhizobiales; family Xanthobacteraceae; genus Bradyrhizobium. The sequence goes on from DATBYN010000024.1 coordinate 4,508, forward strand.
GGGACTTAAACATGCGCAAATTCATTTTGATTGCAGCGATGGTTTTGGTGTCGGCGACCGCGCAGGCAGGCGTGAAGCGCGGCCTGACGATGGCGGCGAACGATGAGCAGCCGGCGGCTACCGACCAGGCCAAGCCGGCCGAGACGCCGAAATATGTCGAACGGCCCGCCGCCGTCACCCCGGCAGCGCAAACGACGGCGGCTGAGCCGTCAAAACCCGTCGCCGACAAGGATATCGCCGCGAAGGCCGGAACGCGCAAGCACAAGCGCAGCCTGACCGAAGCGCGGGTGATTTATGAGCTGCACCGCCACGGGATTTATTGGTAGGGGCGGCGCGCTCTTTTCAAGCCTGTAGCCCGGATGAAGCCGACGGGTCGGCGCGAAGCGCCGCCCGATGGCGCAATCCGGGAACAGTACCGCAGGGCGAGAATCCCGGATTTCGCGGAGCCTGTCATCGGGCGCGCCTTCGCGCGACCCGTTGGCTCCATCCGGGCTACGACACTGCGCTCGCCCGCTACTGCGAAACCGTCTGCACCACGCTGCTGACGGGACGGGTGCTGGCGACCGGCACCTTCATGTCCTTGACCAGCGCCTCGTCATATTCGGGCAACGTCTGCAACGGCGCCTTGGCCTTCATCTGCACGACCTTGTAGCCGCCGGCCTTCAGCCGGCTGAGCAGTGTCGGCAAAGCTTCCGCCGTGTGCTTCTGGAAATCGTGCATCAGGATGATGCCCTTGCCCTGCTTGTCGAGCTTGGTCATCACGGTATTGACGATCTGGTTGGCATCCTTGGCGCGGAAGTCGAAGGAGTCGAGATCGCAGGAGAAAGTCGCGATGTTGCGCGTGCCGAGATAGGCCATGGAAGCGGGATTATGCTGCAGTTCCGGGAAACGGAAAAACGGCGAGGGGGCCGCGCCCAGCGCCATCTTAACAGCGCTATAGCCCTTTTCGATCTCGTCCTTGGCCTGCTGCTCCGTCATTTTCTTGGCGTTCAAATTGGCATGCGACCAGGTGTGCGCGCCGACGGTATGACCGGCTGCGGCGACCTGCTTTAAGATTTCCGGATGATAGGTGGCGTGCTTGCCGATCGGGAAAAACACGGCCTTGGTGCATTCATCCGCTAAGGCCTTGAGCACGGCGGGCGTATTGATCGGCCACGGACCGTCGTCGAAGGTCAGCACCACTTCCTTGTCGGTCAGGAAGTCGAGCTGCTTGAAATGCTCGAAACCGAAGCCCGGTCCGCCCGTGGTGTCGACTTCCACCACTCGGGAAACGCCAAGGGCGTTCGGATTGGCACATGTGCTTTTGGGCTGCGGAGCAACTGGCGGCTTGTCCGGAATGGCCGCCGTGACCTCGACATCCCCAGGCGCCGGCTTGGCGGAAGCCGTCTCGGCCAGCCGCTCGGCCGGCGGGGCGATGACGGTGGCGGGCGCCGCCAGTTCAAGACGGGGGGAACTCGTCCAGTACCACACGGCAGCGATCACGACCGCCGTCAAAACACTCGCCAGCATCAGACCTAACGCGTTACGCATCGTTTCGCTTCCCGAACAATAAAGTTTTAGCCAATCCATTAATGAGAATAGTCGTTAACGCCGCCCCAACGCGGCCCCGGCCGAGGCATTAATTTTGGCCGGTTGGCAACGGCGACACGAGGGACCCTTCGTCATGGCCGGGCTTCGTCTCGGCCATCCACGTCTTTCTGCGTGCGGCCAAGACGATGCCCGGGGACGAGCCCCGGCATGACGATTGAGGTTAAGTGACGACCCTCACAGTTCGCCAGACGGAGTGATGGCCGTCACAGTCCAAATCCGGCAGTTGCGGCACTCATAGGTATCAACAACGCGCCAGGGACTGGCGCTAACCGAGGAGCCGAACAATGACCGCATCTTTCACCAAGACGATACGTCAGGCCGGTTTGGTGCTGGCTTTCGCCGTCTCTTTCTCCGCGCTGGCATCGACCCCAAGCTTCGCGTTCAGCGCCGAAGCGCAGCAGATGTGCACCGGCGACGCGTTCCGCCTGTGCAGCTCCACGATCCCCAACATCTCGGCGACCACCACGTGCATGATAAAGCACCGCGCCGACCTCTCCACCGGTTGCCGGACCGTGTTGGACCGGGAGCTGGCGGCCCAGGGATCCAAGGTCGCGGCCAAGTAAGCGATCAAGTCATTCGCGATTCGCAAAGGCTCTCTCGGAAATGACGAGCAGTCTGCCCCGCGGCAGGCTGCTCACGCATTTCGGACGCATTGACATCGATGCTGCGGCGGAATTTGATCGCGCCGGTTTGAGTATGAGGCGAAGCCCCATGGCCAGATTTCTTTTCATCATTCCGCTCGTTGTGATGGCTTCCGCGGCGTCGGCGCAGCAGCAGGGGCATGACGCCTGCGCGCGCGACGTTACGCGCCATTGCCGGGCCGTGATGAATGGCGGCGACCAGGCCGTGCTGGCCTGCCTGAAGCAGAACCGCGCCCGCCTCAGCAAGGCCTGCGCGCAGGTCCTGATCGATCACGGGCAGTAAGCCCAGGTCGTCCCGGCGAACGCCGGGACCCACAACCACCGAAGCTAATTGTTAGAAGGCCGTCTGGCCCCAGCGCTACAAACGAGAGAGCACAGAGTATGGGTCCCGGCCTTCGCCGGGACGACGTAGGTAGATCGCTGCGCCCCTATCACGTGCTACTCCCCGCAGCCGTCGCCACCGGCAATACCTCGCTCGCGGCACGGTCGGGCGTATCTTCCTTCCAGCGCACCGATCCGAACGGGCGTTCCAGCATGCGGCGCACCCGCACCGGATCGGGTCCGAGATGAAAATCGATCGCCTGCTGGTGCAGCGCGCGCTCGGATTGCGTCGAGCGGTTGCGCTGACGCAAATAATCGAGCCAGGTCGGGCAATGATAGCGCTCGGTCCACAATTCGGGATCGGCGATGTCGCGCGCGACCGACCAGCCATAGGCGCCGTTGCGCTGGCGGCTCAGCTGCACCTCCTGCATCACATTGTGGAAGGCGCGGGCGTTGTCCTGGGCAACGCGGTATTCGATCTCGACCACCAAAGGCCCGCTGCGCCCGGTCAGCGACAGTCGCACCTCGGGATCGGCGAGCACCTCCGCATCCTCGTTGCGGGCGCCGACCCGCGGCATTCCAAGCCATAGTCCGAGCAGCGGAGACGCAAACATCAGGCCTGCGGAAACCAGCAGTGCAGTTTCGACGCCAGCCGCATCGGTCAGGCGTCCCCAGCCCCAGCTGCCGATCGCGATGCCGCCCGCGATCGCGGCCTGGAACGCCGCCAGCGAGCGGCCCGCAACCCAGCGCGGCGCCGAGAGCTGCACGCCGATGTTGAACAGCGCCACCGACAGCATCCACACCGCGCCGGCAATCACCAGCGCGGTGGCGGTCAGTACCGGCTCGCGGCTCAGCGCCACAGCCGCGATCGCGCCCCCCATCGACAGCGCGCAGGCGCGCACCGCGGCCTCGCCGCTCATCCGGTTGCGAACTTCGGCGATGTTCAGGGCGCCGATCACCGCACCCATGCCGAAGGCGCCGAGCATGATGCCGTAGGTCTGCGCGCCGCCATGCAAGAGGTCGCGCGCCACCAGCGGCATCAGCGCCGACACCGAACCGCCGAGCAGCCCGGTCACCAAGGTGCGCACCAGCACAACGCGGATCGAGGGCGAATTGGCGATGTAGCGCACGCCGGAGACGATGGCGCGGTTGAGACGCTCGCGCGGCAATCGCGACGGCTCGCTCGAGCGGCGCCACAGAAACAGCACGATCAATAGCGGGATGTAGAGCACCGCATTCGCCGCGAAGGCCGCGACCGCGCCAGCGGCGGCGACGACGATGCCGCCGATCGCCGGCCCAAAACTGCGCGCGATATTGTAGCTGATGCCGTTCAGCGCCACCGCCGACGGCAATGTCTCGGCCGGCACCTGCTCGCTGACGGATGATTGCCAGGCCGGCCCGAACAGCGCCATGCCGCTGCCGACGATGAAGCAAAACGCCAGCAGGATCTGCGGAGTGACGAGGTCGAGCCACGCCAGCACGGTCAACGCGGTGGCGCCGGAAAGCGCGATCGAGAGCGACACCAACGCCACGATGCGGCGGTCGTACATGTCGGCGATGGCACCGGCCGGCATCGAGATCAGCATGATCGGCAGCATCAGCGCGGTCTGCACCAGCGCGACCTTGTCGGCGGATGACGTCATCTGGGTCATGGCCCAGGCAGCGCCGACGCCCTGGATCAACATGCCCAGATTGGACAACAGGCTGGCGAGCCAGATGCGCCGGAATACCGGGTGCCGCAGCGGGGCCGCGACGCCATCGGCGGTAAACATCGAGCGTTTCGGCTGGTCGGTCATGGGCGTTTCCGTATGCGCCGGTCTGACCGGCCCTGATTCCTTGGCGTCCAAAGGTGATGCCCGCGAAAGTCCTGCCCTGTCCAGTGCTTAGGCTGCTATCGGCGGTCACATAGCACTGCTAAAAGGCCGGAAAGTAACGGGAGGCGGGCTATGAACCTATCTCGGCGGACGATTTTGAAAGGCGCAGGAGCGTTGCCCTTTGCCGCCCCCTTGGCCGCCGGAAATTTTGACGTGGCTGCGCTGGCGCAGACGGCGCCTGGCACCCCTCCCGCCACGGAAATTCCGCCGATTCTCTTCGTACACGGCAATGGCGACCATGCGGCGCTGTGGATCACGACCTTGTGGCGGATGGAATCCAACGGGGTTCCACGCGACCGCATGTTCGCGATCAACTTCACCGATCCCTTGGCGCGCGCGGACGATACCAAGCCGGAGCCGAACAAATCCTCCACCGAAGATCAGCGCCGCGAGCTTGGCGAGGCCATCAAGCAATTGAAACAGCGCACCGGCGCGCCGCGCGTGGCGCTGGTCGGCAATTCACGCGGCGGTAATTCGATCCGTTTCTATATCAAGAGCGGCGGAGCTTCGGATGTCAGCCACGCCGTGCTGTGCGGCGTTCCCAACCATGGCGTGTTTGATTGGGACAGCACTCTTGGCAACGAGTTCAACGGCCGCGGTCCGTTCCTGCGCTCCCTCAATGAGGGCGACAGCGAAGTCACAGCGGGCACATCGTTCCTCACCCTGCGCAGCGACAACATGGACAAATACGCCCAACCCGATGGCGCCATTCTCGCCAAGCCGGGCACGCCGACCGGCATCAGCTTCGACGGACCGGCGCTCAAGGGCGCAACCAATCTCGTGCTCGGCGCGGTCGATCATCGCGAGACCGCATTTTCTCCGCGCGCGTTTCGCGAGATCTTCAAGTTCATCGCCGGTCGCGAACCGGACCGGATCGCGATCACACCGGAAGCGGAAGTCAAACTGAGCGGTCTCGCGACGGCGACGCCCGGCGGCATTCAAACCAACCGTCCGGTTCCGGACGCATCGGTCGAAGTTTTTCGCGTTTCTCCCGAGAGCGGCGAACGCATCGGCAGTGCCATCTACACCTCAAGGACCGGCGACGACGGACGCTGGGGTCCAGCAAAAGTCGATCCCAGCTGGTATCTGGAGATCGTGCTGACATCGGCGGGCTCGGTCACCACGCATTTCTATCGTTCGCCGTTCCCGCGCTCCTCCGACATCGTGCATCTTCGCGCGGCCCGCCCGCTGGGGCCTGCGGATGCAGGCGCCGGCAGCGTCGTCCTGATGTCGCGGCCACGGGGTTATTTTGGCCTGCCGCGCGACGTCGTGCTGTTCGACGGCAAGGAGCCCGCGGACGTGAAACCGGGCGTGCCGACCGATTCGATCGCTACCTTGCGGCTCTCTGCCGCGGAGGCCGGACGTCCGGTCGTGGCATTGTTCAATTCTGAGCGCATAGTGGCGCGCGCCTGGCCTGCGTCCGAAAACAGGATTGCGGTCTCCGAGCTGACTTACTAGCTGTTTTTTTGTCGATCCACGCGCCTTCGTGGCGCCGGGATTTGGGCCGAGTAGGGGAACTTAACGGATCGATTTCGAGTCGCGAGGCCTCAAGTGAGCATAGCCGAAACCTTGGACATGCCGGTCACGCGTCCGCTGGTACCGCCGAGCCCACCCCGCGCGCCCGACGATATGACCGCCTTCGGGCGGCTGAGGGCGATGCGCCGCAGCCCGATCTCGACCTGGGGGCAACGCGCCTACGAGGACGACATTGTCCGCGGCCGGTTTTTCAGTCGCTCCAGCTTCATCCTCAATACGCCG
>DATBYN010000025.1:0-10656 GCA_036513695.1 Bradyrhizobium sp.
AAAATCTGCCAAACTCGACCCGCCGGAACTTGCGGGGGTAAGCAGATGTCGAACAGGTTTACGCAATATATTCTGATCGCGATGGTGCTGGGCATCGTGATGGGGGCGCTGATCTTCAACTACCTTCCCGACATCCGGGCGGATATCGCTGCCGACGTAAACCTGATCGCGATGCTGTTTTTGCGCCTGATCAAGATGATCATCGCGCCCTTGGTGTTTGCAACGCTGGTCGGCGGCATCGCCCATATGGGAAGCGGCGCCAAGCTCGGTCGGATTTTTGCCAAGACCATGGGCTGGTTCGTCAGCGCCTCGTTCGTCTCGCTGCTGCTCGGCCTGGTCATGGTCAATCTGTTGCAGCCCGGCTCGAACTTCCCCGGTACCTTGCCGGACAAGACGCAGTCCACCGGTTTGCCGGTATCGGCGTTCTCGATCGAAAAATTCCTCACCCATCTGATTCCGACCTCGATCGCGGATGCGATGGCGCAGAACGAGATCCTGCAGATCGTGGTGTTCGCGGTGTTCTTCTCGGTGGCTTTGGGCGCGGCACCGGAGCGTGCCAAGCCGATGCTGTCGCTGATCGATGATCTCGGCCACATCATGCTCAAGGTGACGGGCTACGTCATGCTGTTTGCGCCGGTTGCGGTGTGGGCGGCGATCACGGCGACGGTGGCGAAGAACGGCCTGCTGGTGCTGTGGAAGCTCATCGTCTTCATGGGCGGTTTCTATCTCTCATTGATGATCCTGTGGGGCATCCTGGTCGTGGTCGGCTTCATCGCCATCGGGCCCAGATACAGCCATCTGTTGCGGCTGATCCGCGAACCGCTGATGATCGCGTTCTCGACGGCAAGCTCGGAAGCCGCCTATCCCAAGACGCTCGAAGGCCTCAACCGCTTCGGCGCCTCGTCGCGGATTTCGAGCTTCGTGCTGCCGCTCGGCTATTCCTTCAATCTCGACGGCACGATGATGTACTGCACCTTTGCCTCGATCTTCATCGCGCAGACCTACAAGATCGAAATGTCGCTCGGTACCCAGTTCGCGATGCTCGCAACCCTGATGATCACCTCGAAGGGCGTCGCCGGCGTGCCCCGCGCGTCGCTGGTGGTGATCGCCTCGACCTTGGGCCAGTTCGGCATTCCCGAGGCGGGGCTGTTGATGATCATGGGCATCGATACGTTCCTCGACATGGGACGCAGCGCCACCAATGTGATCGGCAACTCGCTCGCGACTGCGGTGGTGGCAAAGTGGGAGGGCGAGCTCGCGCCCGAACACGTGCTGGGCCCCGACGACGTCGTGCCGCCGGACATGATCCCCGGCGAAATTCCCGCGATGGCCGGCCATTGATGGGAGGAAACCATGTGCCAAATCCAGGGGCGATCTGCCCCGGCCTTCGGCCTGTTGTTGGCGGCGTGCCTGGTGACAACGGCCGCGAGTGCCCAGACCGCTGGCGAAGGGCTTAGCCCGACGCTTGCCAACATCAAGAAGACCCATGTCGTGCATCTCGGCTACCGCGAGGCTTCGCCGCCGTTTTCGTTTCTCGATCAGGCCAACCGGCCGATCGGCTACAGCCTCGAACTCTGCGAAGCCATTGTCGACGAGATCGGCATCGAGGTCGACGACGCCGATTTGAAGATCGAATACGTCAAGGTCACTTCGGACGACCGCATCCCCGCGGTGCTCCAGAACAAGATCGACCTCGAATGCGGGTCGACCACCGCCAACGCGGAGCGCGCCAAGCAGGTGGCATTCTCGCCGCTGATGTTCGTCGCCGGCACCAAATTGATGGTGCCGAAGGCATCAAACATCTCGGCGCCGACGGACCTGAAGGGCAAGACGGTGGTAGTGACAAAAGGCACTACCAACGAACAGGCGATGCACAATGTCGACAAGAAGTTCGCGCTCGGGCTCAACATCGTCACCTCGCCCGATCACGAGCAATCCTATCAGATGCTGGTCGACGGCAAGGCCGACGCGTTCGCGACCGACGACATCCTGCTCTACGGCCTGATCGCGCGGCACAAGGCGCAGGACAAGTTCAAGGTTACCGGCGATTATCTGTCTTACGATCCCTACGGCATCATGTTCCGCAAGGGCGAGCCGCAATTTTCAGCCGTGGTGGAGCGCACCTTCCACAAGCTCGGCTCGAACCGCGACCTGATTCCGCTCTACAATAAATGGTTCGTGGCGCGGCTGCCGACCGGCGAGAAGCTCAATGTCGCGATCTCGCCGCAGCTCGAGGAAGCTTTCAACGTGCTCAACGACACCGAGGGCACGAGCAACTGACCGTCATTGCAACGGCGATCGTCTCGTAGCCCGGATGGAGCGAAGCGCAATCCGGGGTTAGAACCGCATGCGAACTTCCCGGATTACGCTTCGCTCCATCCGGGCTACGATTTTCGTCAGAAAAACTGCAAATCCATTGCACGGCCGCCGCCCGCGACGACCGCATATTCGATCGCCAGAAATAACCCGCCGGCCACATATATCCTCCGTCCCTGCGACTTGGCGAGGGCCTGGCTCAGGCTCACGGCGTCCTCGATGGTTTTTGCGGTGTGAACGGTCGCTGCCGGATTGGCCTCGCGTACGGCTGCGGCGATGCTTTGCACCTCCGCGCCCTTATGGTGCGCCATCGTGCAGATGATGGTGTCGAAGGAGGGCGCCAGCGCGCCGACGATTTCGTTTGCCTTCTTGTCGCGGGAAACGCCGGTCACGAGGATCCAGCCCTCCGCGCCAAAAGCCGCTTTCAGGCTTGCGAGCGATTGCCTGACGCCGTCGGGGGTATGACCGACGTCGATCACCGTGAGCGGGTCGTGCCGGATCAGTTCGAGCCGGCCGGGCCAGCGCGCGCCGGCGAGGCCCGATCTGACGGCAGCTTCGATTGCGGCGAGAGTTTCGCCTGGCCTTGTCCGTTGCAGCCAGAGCAGGAACAACGCGGCCGCGATGGCGGCGTTGTTGAACTGGAAGGTGCCGCGCAGGCCCATCTCGAGAGCCCGAAATTCGTAACCGCCGAATTGGAAATCGAACCGCTGTCCCGACGCCGAGACGGTCTCGGCAGATATCCCGATCTGGTCGCGGACAAACAGCGATGTGATCGCGCGGTTGCGGTTATATTCGATCAGATGCGGCCGCAGTTCCCGGCAATTCTCGCCATAGATGATCGTGCCGCCTGACGTACAGGCGTCGCTCTTGTCGGAGGCGATCAATGCAAGCGAATTGCCGAGCAGCTCGACATGCTCGTAATCGACAGACGTCACGCAGGTCGCGCGCGCGCCGACCAGGCGCGCCGGGTCGTAGCGGCCGCCGATGCCGGCCTCTAACACCGCGAAATCGCAGTTGCTCTCCTGGAAATACAGGCAGGCCAGCGCGAACATCGCTTCAAAGCTTCCGAACTTTTCGCCTATGCGCTGCGAGACCTCCGTGATGGCGGCCTCGATCCGTGAAACCAGCCGCGCCAGATCGTCGTCGCCAATGGGCGCGCCATCGATCTGAAAGCGCTCGTTAACGCGATATAGATGCGGCGAGGTGAACAATCCCGTCCGCAAGCCGTAGGCGCGGCCGATGCCGGCGCAGAAGGCGGCAGTCGAGCCCTTGCCGTTCGACCCGGTCACGACCACCGAATGGCGTTGTAATTTTGCCCGGTCGACCGCGATGGCCTCGAGCAGCTCCGCCATCCGCGCCAGGCAAATACCGTCGCCAAATTTCGGAAGGTCAAACACGGAGTAGTCCCATCGCAGTGAATGTGTGCCGCCAGATTTTCAGGATCAAATCGGCGCGGCCGGATTCTTCCAAGAGCCGGATCGACGGGTTGGAGTTCACCTCGATGATCCCGATCGCCTTGGGATCGCCGCCGATATCGGTAAACAGGTCAACGGCGGCGACGCGCAGTCGGAGCGCCTGCGCGGCCTTGCGCGCCAGAGCGACCGACGCATCGGAACCGGGCGCTTCGATCACCATCGTTCCGCCCGCGCTCAAATTCATCCGCCCGAAAATGTCCCAGCGTTCGCCTTTTGCCAAGATGGCGTCGAGCGAAACGTCGCCGTTGATCGAAGCCGGTGAAAGACCGCGCGATCGGAGCGCCGCGTTGTGCGCGGCCAAGAGATCGCGGATCGCGCTGATGCCGTCACCAAGCACGAAAGGTGGATATTTTCGCGCCGAATAGACCACCTCGTCGTCCAGCAGGAAAATCCGGTATTCGAGTCCAGTGACAACAGGCTGGATCAAGACCGAATCGTAATATCTCGAGACTTCTTCGAGATATCGAACAAGCTGCGCTTCGCCGTAAACGATCTGCGCAAAATCGCCGCGCGATCCCGATAGCGGTTTGACGAAGGCCGCATCGCCCAATTTTCGCAAATATTCCAGCGCGTCTTCGCGCTCGTGGCCGGCGGGGCGATGAGCCCGGTGCCGGTCATGCAGAAAAAAATATGCACCGCCAAGCGTCGGAACGCCGGCGTCTTCGAGGATCCGATTGGTGAAATATTTGTCCGACGCGAGCGTCGACGCCGTGGCATTGTTTTGCGGATAATACGAAGCACGTCCGCCGCCGAAATGAATGCGGTTTGTCCTCGACTCCACGCTGAACAGGAGCCCCGTTCCGCCGTCGGCGTCCGCAAACGCGAGGCCGAATTGCGCGCAGGCATATTCGGCATAGACCGCCTGGTCCGGGTAGAAGCCGGGCTTTCCAGAGCGAATGTCATGAAGGCTGCGCATGCGATATAAGGCGGTCTGGCATTCCGTTTTGAGCTTTTATTCTTTAACGAAATTTTTGCCCCCGCGCGGCAATTAACTGCTCGATCGGCGCCCGATTTCAGCAAGTTAATTTCGTGCCGATAGCCATCGGCAGCAAGGCTTTTTCGAAAGCGAACCGGCCGCGATTTTAGACCGTCAAACGCGCGTCGATGTGTGTTGACTATCACTGACATCGGTCTAATTGAAACGTCAAATCATCAGATATTTGCGGGGTTTTTTGCCTCTTCCGGGGCCGGAACAACGCGATCCTTCTCCATCTGGCGACAACGGAAAAAGCAAAACCCATGAGCGCATTCTATCGAGAGAAAGTTCTTTCTGTCAGGCATTGGACCGATACGCTTTTCAGCTTCACCGCGACCCGCGATTCCGGTTTCCGCTTCCAAAATGGACAATTCGCCATGATCGGCCTCGAGATCGATGGCCGTCCCTTGATGCGCGCCTATAGCATGGCGAGCGCCAACCACGAGGAAGCCCTGGAATTCTTCTCGATCAAGGTCGCGGACGGGCCACTGACTTCGAGATTGCAGAAGATCAGGGAGGGCGACACCATCCTGGTCGGGCGCAAGGCGACCGGCACGCTGGTTTCCGACAATCTGATCCCGGGCAAACGCCTGCTGCTGTTGTCGACCGGGACGGGTCTTGCGCCGTTCGCTAGTCTCATCAAAGATCCGGAAGTGTACGAACAGTTCGAGACGATCGTGCTCGTTCACGGCTGCCGGCAGGTGTCCGAGCTTGCCTATGGCGAAGAGCTGGTCGCAAAATTGCGGGACGACGAACTGTTCGGACCGCTGCTGAGCGAAAAACTTCTGTATTACCCGACCGTGACCCGCGAACCGTTCCGCAACCGCGGCCGCATCACCGATCTGATCACCTCAAAGCAATTGTTCGACGATATCGGCCAGCCGGCGCTCGACATCGAAACCGACCGCATCATGATGTGCGGCAGCCCGGCGATGCTGGAAGAGCTGCGCGTCATGTTCGAGGCGCGCGGATTTGCCGAAGGCAATAACAGCGAGCCCGGCCATTTTGTCATCGAGAAGGCGTTCGTCGAGCGCTAGATCGTCGTCCCGGCCTTGAGCCGGGACCCATAACCACCGCTGTCTGTTGTTAGACTGAGCGGCGGCTACAGCTTTCGTAAACACACGCATCGGTGGCTATGGGTCTCGGCGTTCGCCGGGACGACACCGAAACTGTGGCCTCGTGGTTCTCGCCTCCTCACCAGGAGCCAGCCAAACGCACGCCGAGCTACGCTGCGCTGCAAAAAAGGCACCATGGCGGGTGCTATACCGGGATAGTCTACCCGGTCACCCGACCGATTGATTAGCTGCTGGCGGATCGGCTAGCTGGCGGCCGTCATATCCATGACCTGTCCGCCAAATATCGTGTACAGCATTGTTATGACGGTTGGATTAGACTGCAGCCGACAAGAATAATGACGGCAGAAACCGCCTGAGGGGTCCCATGGAAACGTTGATGCTTCCATTCTCGCCGCGCTACATCGTGCTTACGATTTGCGCCGTCGTCACCGCCTTGCTTCTCGGCCTCGGGATCGTCGACCGCAAGGTCTTTGACCTTGTCTTGATTCCGATCCTCATTTTCGGCGGGCTGACGGTACTCGGTATTCGCGACCTGCTGCAGCCCAATCACGCGGTGCTGCGAAATTATCCGATCTCGGCGCATCTGCGCTTCCTCTTGGAAGAGATCCGCCCCGAGATGCGGCAGTACTTCTTCGAGAGCGAGAAGGACGGCATGCCGTTTTCCCGCGACACCCGTTCGCTGATCTATCAGCGCGCCAAGATGGTGCTCGACAAGCGACCGTTCGGCACCCAGGAGGATGTCTATCGCGAGGGGTATGAATGGATTCAACATTCCGTGGCGCCGAAGGCCCATGCCGGCGGGAATTTCCGCGTCACCATCGGCGGCCCGGATTGCACCAAGCCGTATTCGGCTTCGGTGTTCAACATCTCGGCGATGAGCTTTGGCGCGCTTAGTCCGAACGCGGTGCGGGCGCTGAATGCGGGTGCGAAAAAGGGCGGCTTTGCGCACGACACCGGCGAGGGCGGCGTCAGCCCCTATCATCGCGAGAACGGCGGCGATCTGATCTGGGAGGTCGGCTCCGGCTATTTCGGCTGCCGCAACCGCGACGGGTCGTTCAATCCGGAAGAATTCGCCCGCGTCGCTTCCGACGACCAGATCAAGATGGTCGAACTCAAGGTCAGCCAGGGCGCCAAGCCCGGACATGGTGGCGTGCTGCCGGCGGCGAAAGTCTCGCAAGAAATTTCCAAGATCCGAGGCGTCGCCATGGGCGAGGACTGCATTTCGCCGGCGACGCATCGGGCGTTTTCGACGCCGCTGGAAATGATGGCGTTCATCGCCGAGATGCGGCGGCTGTCGGGCGGCAAGCCCACCGGATTCAAGCTTTGCATCGGCCATCCCTGGGAATTCCTGGCGATCTGCAAGGCGATGCTAGAGAGTAAAATCTATCCGGATTTTATCGTGGTCGACGGCAATGAAGGCGGTACCGGTGCTGCGCCGTTGGAGTTCATGGACCATATGGGCATGCCGATGCGCGAGGGCGTCAATTTCGTCCACAACGCGTTGATCGGCATCAATGCCCGCGACCGCATCCGCATCGGCGCCGCCGGAAAGATCGCTACCGCCTTCGACATGGCGCGAGCGATGGCGATCGGCGCCGACTGGTGCAATTCGGCCCGTGGCTTCATGTTCTCGCTGGGCTGCATCCAGTCGTTGTCTTGTCATACCGACCGCTGTCCGACCGGGGTGACCACGCAGGATCCGACCCGCGCTCGCGCGCTGGTGGTGCCGCACAAGATCGAGCGGGTTTACAATTATCATCACGCGACCCTGCACGCGCTGGCGGAGCTTCTCGGCGCCGCAGGTCTAGAGCATCCGCAGCAGTTGCGGCCGATTCATTTTTCGCAGCGATCGTCCACGACCGAGGTTAAATCGTTCGTGCAGCTCTATCCGTCGCTGCTGCCGGGCGAATTGATCGACGGCACCAGCGATCCGCGTTTTCGCGATGCCTGGACGCTGGCGCGCGCGGACTCGTTCGCGCCGGGGGGATAGATCAAGTGAAGAATGAGCCGCCCTTCTCCCTCGCCCCGCTCTTGCGGGGAGAGGGTTGGGGTGAGGGGCTGCTTCCGCAAATTCTGGAGAGGAAGCATGTCCGCGGTGAGTCCCCCTCACCCGGATTGCACCGGACGATGCGGAGCCTGTCATCGGGCGCGCATTCGCGCGACCGGTTGGCATCGCTCGTAGCAATCCGACCTCTCCCCGCAAGCGGGGCGAGGTGACCCGAGTCCGCCGCTCCGCAATCAATGCGGGTTTTCCAGACTGAAGGTTTCCGATTGCTCGTCATAGGCGAACAGTTCCGCATAGCGCGCCCATGAGACGATGGTCTTCAGCGTCTCGTCGGCCTGGTCTTCGGCCATATAATCCTCAAGCTCGTTGCGGAAGCGCGCTTCAGGCGCGGTGTGCGAGGGCCGCTCGTCGAGCACCCGGCGGATCAGGCCCATCACCGGCACATAGTTCATCAGATGCTCGGCGAACAGTTTTTTGCGCGCATCGGTTTCGAGATGGGCAAAGCGCATGCCGGCTTCCGTCAGCACCATGTCGCCTTCGCTCAATTGGGCAAACCTCAATAGCTGAAGCGATTCACCGAGGTGGAAGATCTCGTCGGCTTCGAGTTGCAGGTGGCCGGCAAGCACCGGCAGATCGGCGCGTCCGTTATAGGGCGGTCCCGCCAGCGTCTCGATCAGACCGGAGAGCACGTTGGAGGAAACATGCTGCAGAATCATGCCGACGCCGGTGCCGTGAATGCCCTCGAGCGCCGGCGTTTTCGGCTCGGTGCGCTGGGTCATGCGGGCATAGATGCTGTCGACGAGCTGGCGGAATGTCGGATCGAGACGATTGCGCGGATGCGGCAGTTCGACCTTGATCTCGGCGGCGACCCGGCCGGGATTGGACGAGAACACCAGAATACGGTCGCACATCAGAACCGCTTCCTCGATGTTATGCGTCACCATCAGCACGGACTTGATCGGCAGCCGGCCTTCGATCCAGAGATCGACCAAATCGGTGCGCAGCGTCTCAGCGGTCAACACGTCAAGCGCGGAAAACGGTTCGTCCATCAAGAGCAGGTCCGGATGAACCACCAGCGCCCGGGCAAAGCCGACGCGCTGACGCATGCCGCCCGACAATTCCTTGGGGTAAGCCGACTCGAATCCGTCCAGCCCGATCAGGTCGATGGCCGCGAGCGCCCGCTTGCGCCGTTCGGTGGCGTCGACCCCGAGCGCCTCCAGCCCCAATTCGACGTTCTGCAGGACGGTCAGCCATGGAAACAGCGCAAACGACTGGAACACCATGGAGACGCCGTTCGGCGGGCCCGAGATGGTCTCGCCCCGGCATTTGGCGTCGCCCGATGACGGCGCGATCAGTCCGGCGATGATGCGCAGCAATGTCGACTTGCCAGATCCGGAGCGGCCGAGCAGGCCGACAATCTCACCCGCCTGGATGGTCAGATCGACCTTGTCCAGCACCTTCAGATCCTCGCCGCTGCCTTTCGGAAACGACCGGCAGACGCCGCGGATATCGAGCAGGTTGGCCTTTGTGGTTTGATCGAGCATGATTGTCCCCTGATCAGCCGAGGCGAAGGCGACGCTCGCCGAAGGCATAGAGCGGCCTCCAGAGCAGCCGGTTGAAGAGCGTCACCAGAATACACATGATGGCGATACCGAGCACCACGCGAGGGAAGTCCCCGGTCTCAGTCGCTGTTGCGATATAGGCGCCGAGACCGGTTGCCGTCAGATGGGTGTCGCCCCAGCTTGCGACTTCCGCGACGATCGACGCATTCCACGATCCGCCGGAGGCGGTGATGGCGCCGGTGATGTAATAAGGGAAGATGCCGGGCAGGACGACCTTGACCCACCACCGCCAGCCCTTCAGATGGAAGCTTCCGGCGGCCTCGCGAAGATCGGTCGGGAAGGCGCTGGCGCCCGCGATCACGTTGAACAGGATGTACCACTGGGTGCCCAAGATCATCAGCGGGCTGAGCCAGACATTCGGGTTCAGGCCGTAGCGTACGATCACCACCACGAACACGGGAAATGCGAGGTTGGCGGGGAACGCCGCCAAGAATTGCGCGAGCGGCTGGATGCGCTCGGCCAGTCTTGGGCGAAGCCCGATCCACACCCCGACCGGCACCCAGATCAGCGTCGCCAGCGCGATCAGCACAACCACGCGCGCCAGGGTGATAAAGCCATATCCAAAGGCGCTGATGACGTCCGCCGGGCTCAAGGTCGCCGATAGATACGTATAGGCCCTCCAGCCGGCATAGCAGGTGCTTGCGGCGATCAGTACAAGCCAGATGGCGTCGACGACGCGCGATGGCGGGCCTTTTTCGCGCGGCATCATCAGGCTTTTCGGCCAAGCGACACGCAGATTGGAGATCGCTTTTTTCAGGGCTGCAAACGGATAGGTCAGGGCCCGCAACGCCCGCGTCCGGCGGAACAGATCGAGCATCCAGGACGTCGGTGCGGTGGCTGACGCGGTCTGCTCGAAGCGGAATTTGTCGGCCCAGGCGACCACAGGGCGGAACAGCAACTGGTCATAGGCGATGATCACGAGCAGCATGGTCAGGATCGCGTAGCCGATCGCGGACAGGTTTTGCTTTTCGATGGCGAGCGCAACATAGGAGCCGATGCCCGGCAGCGTGATCGTGGTGTTGCCGACGGTGATCGCCTCCGAGGCCACCACGAAGAACCAGCCGCCCGACATCGACATCATCGTGTTCCAGATCAGGCCCGGCATGGCGAACGGCACATCGAGCCGCCAGAAGCGCTGCCAGCCGCTCAAATGAAAGCTTTGGGTCGCTTCCTCGAGATCCTTCGG
>DATBYN010000026.1:0-5519 GCA_036513695.1 Bradyrhizobium sp.
TGTCGGTCGAGCAGGCGGCGCCCGATGGAAGCGCCTTGCGCCTGGTCCAGATCCTGCTTCCTTTCGTCGTGCTCGCGGCCGGCATCGTGGTCTGGGACCTCGTGGTGCGCATCAACAACATTCCGCCCTATGTGCTGCCGGGACCCGGCGCGGTGTTTGGAACGCTGGTCGGCGATTGGCCAGTGCTGTCGCAATCGCTGCTGACCACGCTGGTCACCACGCTGGAAGGTTTTGTGGCCGCCGCCGTTGGCGGCATCGCGCTCGCGCTGTTGTTCAATCAATCGAAATGGCTGGAATATTCGCTGTTTCCCTATGCGGTGATCCTGCAGGTCACGCCGGTGATTGCGATCGCGCCGCTGCTCCTGATCTACCTGCCACAGCGGACCGCCGTCATCGCCTGCGCCTGGATCGTCGGTTTCTTTCCGGTCTTGTCCAACACCACGCTTGGACTGAATTCGGTCGACCGCAATCTGGCCGGCCTGTTTCAGCTTTACGGCGCGTCGCGGCTGCAGACGCTGGCCTACCTGAAACTGCCTTCGGCGCTTCCGTTCATCCTCGGGGGATTGCGCATCGCCGGCGGATTGTCGCTGATCGGCGCGGTGGTTGCCGAGATCGCGGCCGGCTCTGCGGGAGCGGGTTCCGGGCTAGCCTATCGCATCGCCGAATCCGGCTATCGCCTCAACATTCCTCGAATGTTCGCGGCGTTGCTGTTGCTCTCCGCCGCCGGGATTGTCATTTATGGGCTGCTGGCGCTAACCTCGCATCTGGTGCTGCGGCGTTGGCACGAGAGCGCGCTTGGAAAGGAAAACTGATGGTTGGCGGCAATATTTCTTCCGAGAAGATCGATTTATTGATCTATGGGCCCAGCAGGCCCATCCTCGAAAACGGATTTTCCGATCAGTTTGTCCTGCACACCGCTGAAACCAAGCACGATCTCGAGCGATTGACGCCCGCGAGCTTGGAGAAAATCCGCGGCATCGCCGTGACCTACCATACGGTCCAGGCCGACAAGACGGCGCTGGGGCTCTTTCCGAAGCTCGAAATTGTCGCAAGCTTTGGCGTCGGTTACGACCACGTCGATTCCGCTCACGCCCGTGAACATAACATCGTCGTTACCAATACGCCTGACGTGTTGACCGAAGAGGTTGCCGACGTCGCGATGGGGCTTTTGATCGCGACCTTGCGCGAGTTCATCAAGGCGGAACGCTATTTGCGCTCGGGCCTCTGGACCACGCAGAACTACCCGCTCAGCGTTGGATCGCTGCGCGATCGCAAGGTCGGGATCGTCGGCATGGGCAGGATCGGCCAGGCGATCGGACGCAGGCTCGACGCGTCACGCGTTCCCGTGGTCTATCATTCGCGCAAACCGGCTGAAGGCGTTTCGTACAAGCACTATCCTGATTTGATCGAGATGGCGAAAGCGGTCGACACGCTGATCGTGATTGTTCCCGGTGGTGCCGCAACGGCAAAGATGATCAACGCCGATGTCATGAAGGCGCTCGGCCCGCGCGGCGTGATCATCAACGTTGCGCGTGGCTCGGTGGTCGACGAGCCGGCGCTGATAGCGGCGCTCAAATCGGGGACCATTTTGGCCGCCGGCCTCGATGTGTTCGAGAAAGAGCCGAACGTGCCGGACGAATTGCGCAGCATGCAGAACGTCGTGCTGCTGCCGCATATCGGCTCGGCGTCGGTCGTGACCCGAAACGCCATGGATCAGCTCGTGGTCGACAATCTGAAAGCCTGGTTCGCCGGCAAGCCGCCGCTGACGCCGGTGGCGGAAACGCCGGTGAAGAGCCGCTGATGACGGGCCGGCTCGCCATCGTGCTGGCGGCGCTGGTCGTCTGCGCATCACAGCTGTGGGCGCAGGATGCGACGACGCTGAAAAAAGATATGATCGGTCAGTGGGAACTTTCCACCACCGAGCGCAGCAAGACCTGCGTCGTCACCTTGAAAGGCGATACGACGCCGCAAGGCCTAAAGCTCGAGCTCGAGCCCGCCTGCGCGGCGGCGTTGCCGTTCACCAAGGAAATCACCGCCTGGAGCGTGAAGGGCCTTGATATCGTGCGGCTGCAGGATGCCGCAGGCGCGTCCGTGATCGACTTCACCGAAGTCGAGAGCGGAATTCTGGAAGGCTTGAGGCAGGGCGAGGGCATCTATATCCTGCAGAATCTTGCGGCGGCGCGTTCGCTTGCCAAATCGATGGACCAGATGATCGGCGATTGGTCGATGGTTCGCGGCAACGGCCTGGCGATCTGCGGCCTGACCTTGACCAACAACGAAGCCGACAAGGATAATTTCCAGGTATTTCTGAAGCCGAAATGCGATCCCGTCATCTCGGCGTTCGCGCCGACGCAATGGCGGCTCGAGCACGGCCAGATGCTGTTGCTGTCGCAAAGCGGCGAAACCTGGCAATTCGAGGCCGACGACAATGCGCAATGGAGGCGGGTGCCCGACAGCGCCGATCCGCTGATCATGTTGCGGGGGCAATAATCCCTGCGTTTCGGCCCGTTCGCGGGAAACGAAACGGCCTGTCCCGGCGTTGGGACGTAACGCCGTAGTGGCGGCTCGCGGAAGGGCGCGCCGCCCAAGGAGATGATCCATGCCTGACAATCCGCTCACCCTTGCCGAGATTGACGAACGCATCGCTGCGATCCGGGAAAACCTGATCGAGTTGACCGAGCAGGCCGCCGCCTATTCAGGCGCTGCGGTTGAGGAATTGAACGCGAAACGTATCGCCGATCAGGAGGCACAGCTCGAATTGCTGACCAAGCAGCGCGATGAGCTCATGGCGCGAAGGCCGCGGCCGGAAGTGAGGCTCGGCATCAAGCAGCATATGGAAGTGATCGGCGCTGACGGCGTCCATATCGGTACCGTCGATCGCGTCGAAGGCGGCAGGATCAAGCTCACCAAAGCCGACAGCGGCGAGGGACATCACAAGGGCCATCATCATTTCATCGATCTGGGACTGGTCGCCGACATCGAAGGGCAAAAGGTGCGGCTGTCGGCGAATGCGGCGGTCGCGGTCACGCTGGAAGAAGAGCGGTCGGGAAAGGCCACCTGAATTCTGTAGGATGGGTTGAGCCCTTGCGAAACCCATCGGAGGTTTCGACGCGAGGGAAGGTGATGGGTATCGCAAGGGCTCAACCCGTCCTACGAACGACGAAGCGTGAGCGATTTCAAAACCGCATCAAATCCTTCGCCACCACGATCTTTCCCGAATAATGCGCGGCAACGCCGTCACTGTAAGCACTGTCCGGATCGTTCGCGTCGCCCGGGATGATGTGGCTGAGGACGACCATTCCGACCTTGGCGCTGGCGGCCAGGTTGCCGATTTCATCAGGCGTCGCGTGATCTTCTTTCATGTGGCGCAGCAGGTCCTGGCGCTGTTCTGGAGAGAATGGCCGCGTCTTCACGACTGCCTCGTACAGATCCAGGTTGATCACCTCGTGTATCAGAATGTCCGCGCCCTTGCTGAAATCGACCATGGCCTCGCACGGCCCGGTGTCGCCGCTGAAAACGATCGTCTTGTCGGGCGTCTTGAACCGCAGCGCGTAGGATTTGGCGTTGCTCGGGGCGGAAGACAGAAAATGGAAATGGCAATTCTCGATCGCCTCAACCTGGACATTGCCGTCCTTGTAGATGACGCCCGGCCCTTCGATCTCTTGCACGTTGAATAGCTGCTCCGGCATCGTCTTGTAGAAATTAGGAAAGTCGGAGCGCCTGATGTCCCGGTTTGCGTTGAAGAATTTGAGGTACCCGTCGATCATGTCCCTGGTGCCCTTGGGGCCGTGAACAGTGATGGGGGCCGACCGGCCTAACGTCCACGCCAGGCCCATCATGGTGCCTAAGTCGGCATTATGGTCATCATGGTTGTGGGTGATGAAAATCTGGCCGACGCGGCCAACCGGCACCCCCACCAGAGCAAGCTGCCGCGCGACGCCGTTTCCGGCGTCAATGAGGTAAGGCTCATCGTTGATGATGAGAACGTTGGCCGGTTGCGAACGAGTTTTGTTCTGCGTTGGGCCGCCTTGCGTACCCAAGGTGATCAATGTCGTCTTCGCAGCGGCCTGCTGAGCGACGGCCAGTTGCGGCAGCGTCGCGATAAGCAGTGCGAGGACGACTCCAATCGTCAGCCGGGAATAAACGGTGCTTCGCGGATGGATCATGCTGCAGCTCCCGAGCAAGCTTGGTGCTTCTAGCGTTGTCCTGAGTGAGGCAAGCCAACCATTCACGTCCGTGCAAAACCAAGTCTACCCGGTCTCGCGAGCGCCGCGTCATTGTGACGGCAATTTGATGAGAGCGGTGGTAGCGATATGCTTTACTATGCGGTTAAGTATGTCGCGGCCCGCGAGACGCTTTGTCGAGGCCGGGAGGTCGCATCATGTCGTATACGGGGCGTTGCGCCTGTGGCGCGGTCCATTATGAAATCGCCGCCGAGCCGGTCCGCGGCTTCCAATGCCAATGCCGCGACTGCCAGAGGGATACCGGTGCCGGGCACGCCTCGGTCATGGTATTTCCGCGGGCGGCCATGAGCGTCACCGGCGAGGTCACCGAAACCTTGCGAACGGCGGATTCCGGGGATGACAAGCGCAAGGGGTTTTGCACCTCTTGCGGCTCGCCGCTTTACAACAAACCCGTGACCAAGCCGGATTGGATCGGCATCTATGTCGGCACCCTCGACGATCCCTCCAGCTTCAAGCCGCAGATGGTGATGTTCGCCTCGCGCGGGCATGCCTGGGATCACCTCGATCCGGCGCTGCCAAAACTCCCCGCCATGAGGCCGGGCTAGTAAGGCGCCTGAACAGCGTGATGACTTTCCTTCGCAAAGTCATCACGCTCTATCTTTTTGTTGGAGCATGATCTTTTCGGAAAACCGGTACCCACTTTTCCGGATCATGCTCTGGCATTCGCCCCAGAGCCGTCAGACCGCGCAAAAACACGACCCAAACCGCACCAAAAGCCAAAATCACGAGGCCGGTGCTGATGCTCGCCAGCCATACTGACGGATCGGCCGGCCTGGCGGCTCCATCAGGTGCGGAAGAACACGTACCAGATGCCACCAAGAGTGAGGAAGGCAAGGCAAAGGCTGACGACCAACAGCGAAAGAACCGACGGGCCGGGTTCGGCCTGACGCGCCTCGGTTGGCGTCTCGACGATCTGGTTGGGTTGTTTCCTTGCCATCAGATTTTCGGCGCCAGATCGGCCCGGTCAAACACCGGCGTTTTCTCGACATCATCCGGCGTGGCGCCAGAGGGCGTATCCTCGGTGGCGTGCCGTAACGCTTCGGTCGAGGCATCCAGGCCATCCTCGGTCTCGTTGGCCGCACTGCCGGAGTCGTGCGGCCGTGCTGGAACCTGCCTGCCGCCATCCGTGCCCGGATCGTCCGCTGGATTCTTCCGTGCCATTGTTCATCTCCCTGAAGGTCGAGACACCAATCTATCCGGAGGCTGCCGGTTCCGCAGTTGACTGTCCCTCTTGCGCACCCGCGCGAAGGAGAAGTGCGGCATTGGCCCGAATGC
>DATBYN010000027.1:0-3520 GCA_036513695.1 Bradyrhizobium sp.
AGATTGCGCAGGCCCGGCGTGTTCGGCGAGGACACGTTGACGGTGAAATAGCTCGCGACCGGCGCAAAGGTCTCGATCAGTTTGACGTAATCGGCGATGCGGTCGGGGGAATCCTTGTTGGCCCCGACATTGACGCCAAGGATACCGCCGAGATGCGCGCGGCCGGCCAGCCGCCGCAGCACGGCTTCTGCGCCATCATTGTTGAAGCCCATGCGGTTGATCACGGCCTCGTCGCGCTCGAGCCGGAACAGCCGCGGCCGCGGATTGCCGATTTGCGGCTTCGGTGTCACGGTGCCGATCTCGACAAAGCCGAAACCGAGCCGGAACAACGAATCCGGCACCTCCGCGCTCTTGTCGAAGCCCGCGGCCATGCCGATCGGGTTGGGAAAGTTCAGGCCAAACGCCCGCACCGCCAGTTTCGCATCATCCGGCCGCGACCGGATCGGCGGCAGCAATTTTAGACCCTGGATCGCCAGACGATGCGCGTCCTCCGGATCGAACCAGCGCAGCAGCGGCAACGAGAAAGCATCGAAGGCGCGGATCACGGCTCAAGCTCCGGAATGTCATGCGTGCCGTCGGAGCGCGCGGGCATGTCATGCACGCCTAAGACCGCGCCGAGATCGAGTTCGCCATAGAGGTGCGGAAACAATTCGTCGTTGCGCGAGCGCTCCCAGCGCAATGCCTCCCCCAGTGCGTCGGCATCGACCTCGATCAGCAACAGCCCGCTCTGGCCGGCAAAATGTTTTCGCGCCGTCTCCGCGACCTGCGATCCAAGCGAGAAATGGATAAAACCGTCGCGCGCATCATCAGTGCTGCCCCGATATACCCCTTGCCGCTCGGCCTCGCGCCAGGCCGGCCCGGGACAAATTTTGTAGATTTTCCGCACCTGGTGGGAAGTCCTGCTTGCGCTTTGAGTCTCTTGGGCTTTTCCCGGAATTTCCGGACCGCACACCGACCGTATCGGCGCCACCTTCGCACTTCAAGGTCGCATTCACCCTCTTGCGGTGGATGACGAAAGCCGGTTTGATAGAGGTAATAATTCCTAAGTCTTTGACGACGTTGCCGGATGGCCAAGCAGCCAAAATCCCAGCGCATGTTGACCCACGGCCAGGTCTGGACCGCGCTGGACCGGCTGGCCGAGCGCGGAGGGCTATCGCCCTCGGGGCTTGCCAGACGCGCAGGGCTTGACCCCACCACCTTCAACAAATCCAAGCGCATTACCGCCGACGGCCGCGAACGCTGGCCGTCGACCGAATCACTCGCCAAGGCACTTGCCGCCACCAACAGCTCGATCGACACTTTTGCGCAACTGATCGACAGCGCGAGGACCGCGCAGTCGGTGCCGCTGATCGGTTTTGCGCTAGCCGGAGCCAGCGGCTATTTCGACGATAGCGGCTTTCCGAGCGGCAAGGGCTGGGACGAAGTGGCGTTACCCTCGGCCAATGACGAGCACGCCTATGCGCTGGAAATTTCCGGCGACCAGATGCGGCCGGCCTATCGCGACGGCGACATCATCGTGGTCTCGCCGGGTACGCCGATCCGCCGCGGCGACCGCGTGGTGGTGAAAACCCGAGCCGGCGAGTTGATGGTGAAGGAGCTAAAGCGCCGGACCGCGAAGACGCTGGAGCTGCAATCGCTCAATCCCGGCCAAGTCGACCGCGTGCTGGCGGCCGGCGATGTCGAGTGGATCGCGCGGATTGTGTGGGCGAGCCAGTAGACGCTGTCGTCCGGCCTTGAGCCGGGACCCATAACCACAGGCCTTGGTCGTTGCCCGAAAGCCGTCGAACAACGTCTCTCAAAACACGCGACACGGCTTATGGGTCCCGGCTCAAGGCCGGGACGACAGGGGTGGCTACGACGCGTAATCCGGCTCCTTGCGGTCGAGGATGCGCTTTAAGGCATCGAAATGCCGCTGCGCCGGCGTTGGTCCATTGTACAGGCTGCTGCCGCCAATATCGCGCTTTGTCTTTTCGACCACGGGCTCGGGAAGCGTCTTGAGCTTCTGTCCGGTCCACATCGCGTAGATCTGAACCTGCGCCGCACGCTCGATATAATAGAGCCGGTCATAGGCATCGGCGACGGTGGCGCCGACTGTAGAGATGCCGTGATTGGCCATGAACAACACCGTCTTGTCGCCGATCACCCGGGCGAGGCGGGCGCCTTCCGCCGGATCGAGCGCCGGGCCGGTGTATTCGTCATCATAGGCAATCTCGCCGGACATCCCGACCTCGGTCTGGCCGATTTCCTTGATGCGCGGGTCCTCCAGGCGCGTCAGCGCGCTCGCATACGGCATGTGGGTGTGAAACACCGCCTTGGCCTGCGGCAGCGCCTTGTGGATCGGCGCGTGAATGCAAAAACAGGAGCGCTCCACCTCGCCATCGCCGCGCTTGACCTTGCCGTCGTCGATGCCGACTTCCATGAAGGACGAGGCCGTGACTTCGGACCAATGCATCCCGAACGGGATCTGGTAGTAGCGGTCGCTGCGGCCCGGCACCACGAAGGTCAAATGGTTGAAGATGCCCTCGCTGAAATCGTGCATGTAGGCGAGCCGGTGGGCAGCGGCGAGATCGACCCGCGCCTGCCATTCCTCGGCGCTGCAATCTTCCAGCGTCTTCGGCGAAACCCTGAACTGCATGGGATGCTCCCTTGTTGTTGGCGCCTGGACTAAGGCTTGGACAGATTTTGTGCCAAGTATTGTAGCGCAATCTCGAAACGGCGATGGCTGAAATTGCAGCGGGCCTCCCATCTCAATTTGCCGCGCGGACTTGAAGCGCGGCTCCTCCCTCTAGCGTCGTCCCTGCGAAAGCAGGGACCCATACCGCGAGGTCTTTCGATTTTGCGATATGGGAGACGCCCTTTGCAACAACTAGCGCCGGTGGTTATGGGTCCCTGCTTTCGCAGGGACGACAGGGAGCTACCCCGACCGCGCCAGCGCGCCATCGATCATCGCCACCGAATTGGCAAGACCATACACCGCGACGAACGAACCAAAACGCGGGCCTTTTTCCTGACCGAGCAGCACCTGATAGAGCATGTTGAACCAGTCGAGCGATACGCCGGGCCGGCCATCCTTGCCCTTTTTCACCGGATCCAGAAACGGCTCGCGGCGGCCGATCTCGTAGACCACGTTCTGGATTTCTTCCGCCGTCGAAGTCACCGGCAATTGCGACAGCGCATCGCGAAGGTCCCCCAACGCGGCGCGTTCGGTCTCGGTCGGCTCGCGGAATTTTTTGGTCGGCGCGACGAAGTCGCGATAGTAGTTGATGGCGTAGCCGACCATCGCGTCCAACTTGGGGTGGGTTTGCGGAGTGACGCCGGGGCGATAGCGCCCGATAAAACCCCACAACGTCGCGGCATTCTCCGCGTTCGACGACGACACCAAGGTCAGCAGCAACTGGAACGTCACGGGCATGTCGGCCACGGGCGGATGGCCGGCATGGATATGCCAGACCGGATTTGCCAGCTGCTGCCTTCCGTCCTGGCGCGGAAACGCTTCGAGGAATTGCTGGTAGTCGTCGAC
>DATBYN010000028.1:0-13429 GCA_036513695.1 Bradyrhizobium sp.
AGGCCAGAGGGTTTCGATCCGTTCTGGGTGGTGACAAAGCATGCCCACATCCAGGCCATCAGCCGGCAGAACGATCTCTTCCACAATGCGGATCGGCCAACGACGTTGACCATGAAGGCGGTCGAGGAACGGACGCGCAAGATTACCGGCACCCCGAATCTGGTGCGCTCGCTGGTGCAGATGGATGCGCCCGACCATCCAAAATACCGGGCGCTGACCCAGTCCTGGTTCATGCCGGTCAATCTCGGAAAATTCGAGGACAGGGTCCGCAGCAAGGCCCGCGGTGCGGTTGAGCGCATGATGGCGCATGGCGGGCGTTGCGACTTCGTCGCCGACGTCGCGCTCGGATATCCCTTGCACGTCATCATGGAAATTTTGGGCGTGCCGGAACAGGACGAGCCGAGGATGTTAAAACTCACCCAGGAATTGTTCGGTGCGCAGGATCCCGACACCGCCCGGTTCAGGGATACAATCGGCCCGGAACAGTTTTCCGCCATGATCCAGGCGGTCGTTGCCGACTTCGGCGCTTACTTCGGAAAAATCACGGCAGACCGGCGCGCCCATCCGCGCGACGATCTTGCAACCGTGATCGCCAACGGCAAGATCAATGGCGACTATCTGCCCGAACGGGACATGACGAGCTACTACATGATCGTTGCCACCGCCGGACACGATACCACCTCGTCCTCAACCGCCGGCGCGATCTGGGGGCTGGCGGAAAATCCGGAACAATTCGCCAAGGTCAAGGCCAACCCGGAACTCATTCCCGGCCTGGTCGATGAGGCGATCCGCTGGATGACCCCGGTCAAGCATTTCATGCGATCGGCGACCGCCGATACCGAACTCGGCGGCCGCAGCATCGCGAAGGGCGATTGGCTGATGCTGTGTTATGCCTCCGGCAACCGCGACGAGGAGGTGTTTGAGGAACCCTTCGAGTTCCGCTGCGACCGCAAGCCGAACCGGCATGTCGCTTTCGGCTACGGTGCGCATCTCTGTCTCGGACAATACCTCGCGAAAATGGAAATGCGGATCCTGTTCGAGGAACTGTTGCCGCGATTAAAATCGCTTGCGCTCGACGGCGAGGTGAAGATGACACAGGCCTTCTTCGTCAACGGGCCGAAAAAACTGCCGATCCGGTTCGAGCTGAACTGAGCCTTTTACCCCGGTTCCCCCTTATACGACGAAATCTCGATCAAACTGCCATCGGGATCGCGGCAATAGACCGACCGCAGCGTGCCGCGGGCGCCTTGCCGCTCAACCGGGCCTTCCTCGATGGCGACGCCGTGCGCTTTCAGATGCGCGACCACCTCCTCAGGCGTGCTTGAAGTGAGAAAGCACAAATCGTCGCTGCCGGCAGTTTCATGGTCGGCCGTAAACCAGTCGACCTTGTCGGTGTCGCGCGGCCGCACATTGATCTTCTGGCTGCCGAACATCAGCGAGGTCCGCGGTATCCTGCCCTGGCCCGGATCGAACACCTTGATCTCCATGCCGAGGATTTTTTGATACCACTCAACCGAGCGCGCCACGTCGGTGACATTGATCACGAGATGATCGATCGCGTTCACTTTGACAGACATGATCTCATCCTTTGGTCGCGGTTCGATGCGCGGCTGGCCTATTGGCCGCATCGTGCTTTGTTTGTTACAACGCGTGCCGATCGTCAATTCAACTACACAACCGGATGCGTAATTCCGGATATCAGGGAGAAACTTGCATGGTTTCGCGTCGCACCGCGATTTTTCTGATTGCGGCTCAGCTAATTACAATTTGCGCCTCGGCAATCGCATCGATGAGCGCCGCCCAGGCGCTGGACTATCCGACGCGGCCGGTGCGCTTTGTGGTCGGATTTCCGCCCGGCGGCGCGACCGACATTTTAGCCCGCTTGATCGGCCAGCGGCTGTCGGAAAGATTAGGTCAGCAATTCGTGATCGAGAACAAGCCCGGCGCCGGCAACAACATCGGCACCGAGACGGTGGTCAATGCGACGCCCGATGGCTACACGGTGCTGTTGGTCAACCCGGCGAACTACATCAACGCCTCGCTCTACACCAATCTGAAATTCAACTTCATCCGCGACATCGCGCCCGTCGCAGCCTTCAACCGCGTGCCGAACGTCATGACGGTCGCACCCGACGTGCCGGCGAAGACGGTTGCCGAGTTCATCGCCTATGTGAAAGCCAATCCGGGCAAGGTGAATATGGCGTCATCAGGCAACGGCACTTCAGTTCATCTGTCCGGCGAATTGTTCATGGCGATGTCGGGCGCCAAAATGGAGCACGTTCCCTATCGCGGCGCGGCACCCGCGATCACCGACATGCTCGGCAACCGCGTCCAGGTGATCTTCGACAACATGCCCTCGATCATCGGGCATCTCGGCCCCAATGGCCTGCGCGCGCTGGCGGTGACGACGGCGACACGTTCGCCGGAATTGCCCGACGTGCCGACGGTTGCCGAGACCGTGCCGGGCTATGAAGCCAGCGCGCTGTTCGGCATGGGCGCGCCAAAGAAGACGCCGCCGCAGATCATCGAGAGATTGAACCGCGAGATCAACGCGGTGCTGGCTGAGCCCGCGATCAAGGCGCGCCTGATCGAATTGGGCGGCGAGCCGCTGATCGGCACGCCGGAAGCTTTTGGCGCGATGATCGCCGCGGAAACGGAAAAGTGGGAGAAGGTCGTCAAGTTTTCCGGCGCCAAGGTGGAATAAAACAGGGCTTCCGGAACCTTACCAAGATGGTTTGGTTTTGAATGCGAGGCAACGCAAGCTGTGGCTTAGGAGGCGATCCCATGCGCAATGTGAAGTTGGCAATGTTGGCGTTACTGGCGGTAGGCACCGCCACGATAACGGGCGTCGGTCCCGCAGCCGCCTACGACTATCCCTGGTGCGTCATGGGCGGGGAGCTCGGGTACTCCGGCGACTGCATGTATGAGACCCAAGCCCAATGTCTGGCGTCTGCATCCGGGCGATGGAACCTCTATTGCAGCATCAACCCGCGCGTCGCGTACGGGCAGCAGCAGCCCCAGTTCGAGCCACAGCCGCAGCGGCGCGGGCGTCACCACCGGCGCCATCACGACGAGTAAATTTCACGCGAGCGGCTTGACTCCTTTTCGCTTGCGCCTATACTAAACCATATGGTTAAGTATCGAGACGAAACGCTGGACCGCACCTTTGCGGCGCTTGCCGATCCCACCCGCCGCGCGCTGCTGGCGCGGCTTGGCGAGGACGAGAGCATTTCCGTGAGCGAACTGGCGCAGCCATTTTCGATGTCGCTGCCCGCGATCATGAAGCATCTCGACGTGCTGTCGGACGCCGGCCTCGTCGCGCGCGTCAAGACCGGCCGCACCGTGGCGTGCAGCTTGACCGCCGGACCGATGGAGCAGGCGATGGATTGGCTCAACCGCTACCAGCGTTTCTGGTCCGAAGGTCTCGACCGCCTTGCGGCTTTTGTGGAGGGAGAACAATGGCAACCAAATCAAGCGCTGCCGCCGACGTCGCCAGGCCGAGCCTCAGTTTCAAACGTCGTCTCGATGCCCCGCCGGCGAAAGTCTATGCGGCGTGGACCGACCCGCAAAAAATAGTCCGATGGTTCGGTCGCGCCGACGCCAAGCCCGGCTCGTTCAGCGCGGACATCGACGCGCGGATCGGGGGGCGTTTTCGCGTCAGCTTTTCGACCGATAACGAATACTACGAAATCGGCGGGGTTTATCGCGAGGTGGTGCCGAACCAGCGGCTGGTATTCAGCTGGGCATGGCATTCGACGCCGGAACGCGAATCTCAAGTGACCGTCACGCTGAAGCCCGACGGTGACGGCACGCTGCTCACGCTTTTGCACGAGCAGCTGTTCGATCAGGCAGCGCGCGACGGCCATGAGCGCGGCTGGATCGGTGCGCTCGACAAGCTTGAAAAAGATCTCGCCTGAAACGCATCCAACAGAGGAGCAGATCATGCAACCGCACAAGATCGTCTCGCGTGAGGAATGGATCGAAGCCCGCAAGGCCCACATGGCGCATGAGAAGGAATATACCCGCGCCCGCGACCGGCTGAGCGAGGAGCGCCGCGCGCTGCCATGGGTCAAGGTCGAGAAGGCCTATGTGTTCGACGGCCCCAGCGGCCAAGTGACATTGGCCGATCTGTTCAAGGGACGCAGCCAGCTGGTGGTGCAGCATTTCATGTTCGCGCCCGACTGGAACGAGGTCTGCAAGAGCTGCTCGTTCTGGGCCGACGGGTTCGAGCGCATGGTTCCGCATCTCGCCGCGCGCGACACCACGCTGATCGGGATCTCGCGCGCGCCGCTGCAAAAGCTTGAGGCGTTCAAGGCGCGGATGGGCTGGACCTTTGACTGGGCTTCTTCGGCCGGCAACGATTTCAATTTCGACTACGCCGTCTCGTTCACGCCGGAACAGATCGGGTCGCGAGCCAAGGTATATAATTTCGGGACCAGCGGCTTTGGTGTCGAGGAAGCGCCCGGCATCAGCGTGTTTTACCGCGACGAAGACGGAAACATCTTCCACACTTATTCCTGCTTCGCCCGCGGCCTCGACATGATGAATGCCGCCTACCACTATCTCGACCTGACGCCGCTCGGCCGCCACGAAGAGGGCCTGCCCTACCCGATGGATTGGCTGCGGCTGCGCGACCAGTACAAGCCGGCGGCGGGCGCGGCCGACTGTTGCCAGAGCTGATCGGGGAGAGCCTCGGCTTTAAGCGTCGGCAGCTACCAGGCAGCCTCGCCGACGGCATCGGTGCGATGCAACTCGGTCGAATTTGCGGGCGGGCGCGCGCGGTGATTGGTTGCATTGTCGGGGCGCATCGGCAATGCTTGCGGGGCCTCCCGGTGCGCTATTGCCATGCAGAAGGCTTAAAGCCGCGCTAGCGATTTGCGATCGACATCTCAGAGGATCCAGATGGCTTTCGAAGATCGATACGGCCTGGCCATTTCAACCTCGAGCGAGGTCGCGGCGCAGCGCTACCGCGAGGGCATCGACCTCCTGCTGTCGGCCTGGCCCGGCGCCTCGGAAGCGCTGGACACAGCGATCGAAGCGGACCCTGATTTCGCGTTGGCCCATGCGGCCCGCTCGCGGACCCATCTGATCTACGCCGAAATGCAGCCGGCGCGGGAAAAGGCGGCCACGGCGCGCCAGCTCGTCGCGCGAAATGGAAGCGCGCGTGAGAAGAGCCATGTCGAGATATTGGCGCTGACGACCGAAGGCCAGCCCGCCAAGGCACTGGAACTCGCGCTTGATCATCTCGATAGCTGGCCGCGCGATGCGCTGATCATGTCGTTGCCGCTCGGCGCCTTCGGCCTGTTCGCGTTTTCCGGAATGGCGGATCACGATCAGGCGCGCGTCGATTTGTGCGAGCGGTACAAGCGGCACTACGGCGATGATTGGTGGTTCCAGACCTTTCACGGCTGGTCGCACACCGAAAATGGTAGCCTCGAGATCGGCCGCCCCCTCACGCAACGCGCCTTTGAGCGACGCCGCGAAAACGCCCACGCACTGCACGCGCTGGCGCACGCAATGTTCGAGGACGGCTCGACAGCGGATGCGGAGGACCTGATCGCCGGCTGGCTGCCGATCTATCACCGCTCCGGATTGTTGCATGGCCATGTCGCATGGCATCAGGCGTTGCTGGCACTGGAAAACGGCGACAGCGAAAAAGCCGGCGCCATCTACGCCGAACGCCTGCAGCCGAAAGTCAATCCGGCCCCTCCGCTCAATGTCATGACCGACGGCGTCTCATTGCTGTGGCGGCTCCAGGCTTCGGGCCATCCAGTGCAAAGAGAAGCCTGGCTCGATCAGGCCGATCATGCCGAGCGCTGGTTTCCCAAAACCGGGAATTCATTCGTCGACGTGCATATGGCGCTGCTTGCGGCCATGACCGGAAACTGGAGTGCGCTGGAGGCGCGCATTGCCGATCTCGATGCGCGGCGCGATCAGGGCAAGCTTCCGGCAGGTCTTGTGGTGCCCACGATCTGCCGCGCCGCGCGTGCCTTTGCCGAAGCGAATTATCGGACATGCGCGGAGATATTGCAGCCGGTGTCCGCTGAGGTGGTGCGCATCGGCGGCAGTCATGCCCAGCGTGAAATGATCGAGGACACGCTTTTGATCGCGCTGATGAAGAGTGGCGAGGCCGCCAAGGCGCGCGAGCTGCTCGACCGCCGCCTGCATCGCCGCCCGTCGCTACGCGATACGCGCTGGCGAACGGCGGTGGCTGCGTGAGCGTTGTCGGCACCGATGGCAAGCGAGTCGGTCTACTCCCAACGTGACAATCAGACATGTTCCGAAATAATCGACCACTATTTCGTCGTGCTGAATGACAAAAGGTTTAGTTTCCGTTCGACGTGACCGAGCTAGAGTCCGGCCGCACCTTATCGACGGAGAGTTCGATGAATTCGGAAAGCCGGTTTTACGCTCTCGAAGTGATGTGCCGCGAGCGGGCTGCCGTTGCCAGGAGAGAGTTTGAATATTGGCTGGCGGAGGCCGAAGAATGGGCGCAGCTCAAACTATCTTGCCGTCAGCAAGGTGCGTCATCAGCAAGCTCGAGGGAGCTATCTCACCCACTCAGCTCAAAACCTGATTTCTGACCTCGCTGCATGTGGCTCGAGTGGCGCGACGACCGGATCAGCTTCATCCGCGACTACCGCTATGTCCGCTATGTCGTCGCCGACGCAGCGCTGGCGTTGGCGCCGGACGCCGAGCCAGCGGGCGAGGGCACCGCGCACTGACAGCGCGCGGCCAGCGCGGTTCGCTCTCAAGCGCCGACACCCGCGAACACGCACGCATGGACGCGACAAAGGGTTTCGCGAGGGGGCGGGTGTCGCGCTAAGCGTCACTCAAGCGTCACTTAAGCGTCACTTGGGCCACGATCGATGCCGGGATTTCGACCGGCGGCCGCCACGGCCAGCCTGCCGAGGTAATGCGCCCAACCCTCGTCGTGGCCGGCGCACTGCGCCGCGTTGGGAAGACCGCTATGGGTCATGCGCAGCAAGGTGCCGCCGTCCCGGTCGATCAGGTCGATCTCGATCAGGCTCGATCCCGGTGGCACCGTTTCGCTGCCCTCCCAACCGAAGCTGTAGGCGAGCCGGTGGACCGGCACGACCTCGCGGAACGCTCCGCGCGCTGCGCGGCCGTGGATACCTTTGACAAGATAGAGCCCGCCCGGATGCATCTCGGTCTCCGCCTCGGTGCCCATCCAGCTCATGATTTTTTCGGGATCGGTCAGGAAGGCGAAGACGGTGGCGGGTGGCGCTGCGATATGGGTCTCGCGCCGGACCATGAGCGGTTCAGTCATCGGAGTTTTCCTTGATTGCTGCTGCCGGTCGCGGAGCCTCGCCTGGGCCGGCGAACGGCTCTCACCTTTCCGCTGTTTCCACCTCCGCAAAAGAACTGATCGCCGCCATCGGACTCGAGCCCCGATATGCCGACGCCGGGCGGCATCTCGAGCCTCTCCAGGAGCTCGCCCGTTCGAGGATCCAATCGCCTCAATTCACTCTCGTCACCCTCCCAGGTGCCGTGCCAGAGTTCGCTGTCGACCCAGGTGACCCCGGTGACGAAGCGGTTGGACTCGATGGTGCGAAGGATCGCACCTGTGTGCGGATCGATCTGATGGATCTTGCGGCCCTGATGCTGCCCCACCCAGAGCGTCCCTTCCGCCCAGGCGAGCCCCGAGTCACCGCCGCCTCCGGGTGCGGGGATCGTGGCTAGCACACGGCCGGTCTTCGGATCGATCTTCTGGATGCGATTTTCGGCGATCTGATACAAATGCTGGCCGTCGAACGCTGTTCCTGCATGCGCGGCGACATCGATCGAGCGCACCGTCTTCCCGCTTGCCGGATCGAGCGCGTTCAGCCTGTCTCCGGACGCGAACCAGACGTGATGACCGTCATAGGTGACCCCATTGACGCGCTCGGAACCCGGAAAGGGTCCATATTCCCTGATGATTTCGGCCGCTGATCTTTTCATGCTTCACTCCATATCGCTAGGCAGGCTTCCATCCTAGCCACTCGGTAGCGGGGCCGGGAGTAACAAGGTCGTCGTGAATCCTCCGACCGGCGGGGTCATCCAACGACGAGCTCGCCCGAGACCAAACCACTGCACCTTGCCGGTTGCCGCAAGCTGGTCGAGTGCCCGCTGGACCGTGCGCTGGCTGGCTCCAAGCGCAAGCGCGAGCGCCGAACTCGACCACGATTCACCGTCGGCGAGGAAGGCGAGCACCGCCGCGTGCTGCTCTTCGACGGGCCGCGCCAGCACGACGATCTCCCGTGCGTGGCGCGGCACCAGCACAAATCCGCGGCTCGTCGCGTTCACGCCGGCCAGCATCCGAATCGCCCTGCGAAGCCGCCCGACTTCGACCCGCAACCGCGCGCGATGCGATTCATCGGCGAGCTTGCCCCGGAATGCCAGCGCGACCAGCGTGGCCCTCGGCACGTCTCGCGGCCACGCCTCGCCCAGCGCGCGTGCGAGCGCGAACAACACCGGACGCCTTGCGAGCGAGACCACCGTCCGCGGGTCGCGCACGACGTGACGGCACGCGTCGACGACCAGAGCTTTCGACGCCTGCAACGCCTCGACATCCCTAAGCAAAAGGAGGCGCTCCTCGCCGCTCTCGATCAGGCGCGCCGCGGGCGTGTTCAGCTCGTTCGATGCGCTTTCGACTTCCGCCGCCAGCGCGGGGATACCGGCGAGGTGCGCAGCGTGCTTGGCCCGAGCGAGCGCCGCGTGCGCTGTCTTCGTCCGCAGCCGTCGCATCGCGATTCCCGCAACCATCAGCTCGTGGGCCGCCCTCGACGCGGCCGGGAAGGGCGCGGGGTCGAGGTCGGCGAGCATACGCTCGGCCTCGTCGAGGCGCCCGATCAAGAGCAGGCGCCGGATCTCAAGATACCGCGCATGCGCGGCGTTCACCAAGTCGCCGTGCGCATCGAGCGTTGCCCGCGCTGCCTCGAGCGTCTTCGCCGGCCAGCCCAGGTCGCGCGAGGCGAGCGCGATTTCGGCCTCGGCCACGACGCACCTCGCACGGGCCACGGCTTCTCTCGGACTAAAGGCGCGCGCCGCCTTTCGCAACAGCGCCTTGGCGCGGACGAGATCGCCGAGCTGCGCCATCGCGATGCCTCGAAGCGCCAGCGCAGGCGCGTCGTCGCGCAAGGCGACCCGCTTTAATGCCCCCAGCGGATCGCCGGCTGCGAGGGCTTGCGCTGCGGCCGTGATCAACGAGTCCATCGGAATCCCGCCACACTTGTAACTCCCATCGCTTCGATTTCCGGCTCTAAGTTTAGCTCATGACCAACGACGAGTGCAGCGATGGATTAGCACGTCAGCCCGAACGCGCTGGAACTCGTCCAATTCGGAGGTTGCAACGACCATGACTAATTCATCTGAGAACGACCGAAAAGGCGGACGGCTCGCCATGCACACGCCACCGATCGTTTCGCTGCAAGCCTGGGAGGCTGCGCGCCAACAGCTGCTCGTGAAGGAGAAGGCCCAGATGCGGGCCCATGACGCGCTGGCCGCCGAACGCCGGCGGATGCCGTGGATGGCCGTGGATAAGGCGTACGCGTTCGAGGGGCCGACGGGCACCGCGAGCCTGCTCGACCTGTTCGAAGGCCGCCGTCAACTGATCATCTACCGCGCGTTCTTCGAACCCGGGGTGTTCGGCTGGCCCGAACATGCCTGCCGCGGCTGCTCCCTTGGGGCCGATCAGGTCGCCCACCTCGCCCATCTGAACGTCCGCGACACCACACTCGCCTACGCCTCGCGCGCACCGCAGGCGGACATCGCGCGCCTGAAGGCGCGGATGGGCTGGGAGATGCCCTGGTACACCATCACCGACAGCTTCGACGCCGACTTCGGCGTGGATGAGTGGCACGGCCATAATGTGTTCTTCCGCGACGGCAAGCGCGTGTTTCGCACCTACTTGATCAACAGCCGCGGCGACGAGGCGATGGGGACCATTTGGAGCTACCTCGACGCGACGCCGCTCGGCCGCCAGGAGATTTGGGAAGACTCGCCGGAGGGCTACCCCCAGAGCCCGCCCTACAAATGGTGGAACTGGCACGACAATTACACTGCCGAGGCTGCGCCCGACCCGAAATGGGTCGAGGTGTCGGACGCCGGAGAGGCCGCCTTCCGGAACCTCGACGCAGGCGCGAAGCCATGACCGAGGCCTATCCCGCCAACGCGACCGGCGGTGCGAGCTGTGATGGCGAGGGAGCCGCGGCCGCGCTCGGCATCGCCAAATGGCTATGTCTCGCGGCCACGCCGACCTTCGCAATCATGGCGCTGATGACGGGCGTTCTCGGCGGGGGCCCGATGGATATGGTCTGCTCGGCTGGGCATGGGTCTCCGCTGACCGGAATGGGCCCGATGTACATGCTGATGAGCGCCTTCCATTCGGCCCCTTGGCTGAAGCTGATCCTAAGCCGGCGAAGCGATGCCCAACGGTCTTGATCCCATTTTCACCACCTCGAACAGTGCCAAAGCTTGCCAACGGAGAGAACGATGACGACACACATGACCGGGACACGTCAGGAATGGCTGGCAGCGCGGCTCGAACTGCTCGAAGCCGAGAAGGAGCTGACGCGGCGCAGCGACGAGCTGGCGCGGCGGCGGCAGGCGCTGCCGTGGGTCCAGATCGACAAGGAGTACCGCTTCGAGACCGATGAAGGAAACGTCTCGCTTAAAGACCTCTTCGGAGGACGCTCGCAGCTCCTCGTCTACCACTTCATGTTCGGACCCGACTACAAAGCAGGGTGTCCGTCCTGCTCGGCGATCGCGGACGGGTTCGAAGGCTTCGCCGTCCATTTGGCGAACCACGACGTCACGCTGTCGGCGGTGTCGCAGGCGCCGCTTCCGAAGCTGACGGCATTCAAGCGGCGGATGGGGTGGACGTTCCCCTGGGCGTCCGCGCTTGGCGGCGATTTCAACTTCGACTTCAACGTCTCGGTCACCAAGGAGCAACAGCGCGAGGGCGCGGTCGAATACAACTACAAACGCGGCGGCCACGCGCTGGACGCGAGGCCGGAAGCCGTCCCGAAGCCCGTTGTCCAATTCGCGGCCTCATGCGGAACCGACGTGCCCAGCTACAGGCGCGAGCGGCCCGGCATGAGCGCGTTCGTGCTCGACGACGGCGCCGTCTACCACACCTATTCCACCTATGCCCGCGGACTAGACGGCCTCTGGGGCATGTACCAGTGGCTCGACCGCGCCCCCAGAGGTCGCAACGAGACCGGCCCCTGGTGGCGCCGCCACGACGAGTACGAGAAGCGCTGAGCGTCGCGATCCTCGACCATGCGCTCGCGTGCCTTTTTCAGCGTCTCAACTCGTTCGCTCATGTGGGCTTCCCTTTCCATTGCTCTCGCCGCTAACATGAGCAACCGTTTGCTTGCACGATATGCCGAACCGCTCCCCGGTCATGGCGCCGGATCGTCGCACAAAGGTTATCACGGGAAGGGTTTTGACATGCTGACTATCACCGCCATCATCCGCGCCAAAAAAGGTCACGAAGACACCATGCGCCGCGCCCTGCTGCAGGTCGCCGAAAACGTCCGCAGCAACGAGCCCAACACGATCAGCTTTTTCGTGTCGCAGGATCAGGCCAACGCTTGCGTCTTCACCACCTACGAGCGGTTCGTCGATCAGGCGGCGATGGACGCCCATAACAATTCGGAGGTCGTGGCGCGCTTCTTCGGCATCGCAAAACCCATTCTCGACGGCGATGTCGTTCTGGTCACCGGCACCGAGGTCGCGGCCAAGGCATGAGCAAGGGACAGCGGAAAGCGCCGTGAAGCCATAGCGTTATTGGGCGCGCGCCACGGCCATGAAGATGGGCACTATTGCTCCGCCGTAGCGCTATGATGCCGCACGCAATCGCACCTCGCCACCGCTGAACACACGGCCGACGACGCAGGGCATTCTTCGAGGGTACAGGCCGATCCTTTCTCGGCAAATGCCTTATGGAGAATGGAACCGACGCACCTTTTTGGATCGAAGCGCCATGCGTCACCTCCGCGTCATTTCAACGTCATGCATTTGTTGCGCGATCACCGACTCGTCATCGCCCGCCGCAACGAAAAACGAATCCATGATGAAATAGACCAGCATCAGTTTTGTTTGTCTCTGACGGCGAGAGTGACTCACCCTCACCATCGCCCACTGCGCAATCGCCTGCTTCTTGATTGCCTCAAGTCAGACTGGCCCACGGTTCCGATCGACCGTGGCGTTCGACCTAAACAGCACACGAGCCGAGCGGACCGCGTGAACGACGGCGTTTGCGCGCCCGCCAAGCAGATCACAACTCCCAATCTCATCTAACAGGGGAATGTCATGAACATAACGAAGCTATTCGTAGGTTTGACGAGCCGTCGTTCGATGTTGCGCGGCGGACTGGTGGGCCCGGGACTCATGGGGGCCGCACTGCTGGCAGGGATGCCGGCAACCAGCCTCGCCCGCGATTTCCGCGACGGCGACGAGCTCACGGAAGGCGATGTCGCCATCCTGCGTTTTCTCGCTGCCCTTGAGATCCTCGAGGCCGACCTGTGGGAGCAGTATAACGAGCTCGGAGGGATCCGGGACAGCGAGCTCACGAGCGGCACCGGCATCAAGACCTATACGGATGCTCTCAACAGCATCGACAACGACATGTCGCAGTACATCCACGACAACACCGATGACGAGTTCTCCCACGCCAGTTTCCTCAACGCCTATCTGCAATCGAAAAGTGCCTCTCAGGTCAGCCTGGAGAAATTCAGGATGCTGGACGGCAGCCAGGCGACTGGTTCCTCCAAGAAAAAACGCCTGACCAACCTGATGCGGCTCACCGTCGACACGTCGTGGTGGACGCGCTACCGCAGCAGCACGCTCAATCCCGATCTCGGTGATGTATTCTCGCCGGCGGTTCCGTCTTTGGCCACGGGCGAGCACACGGCTATCCCGCGCACCGACGCGGACCTCCTGCCGCAGAGCCGACTCCAGGCCATCGCCAACACGGCCGCGTTCCATTTCGGAACCATCGAACAGGGTGGCAGCAGCCTGTATCCGTCGCTGGCGCAGCGCGTCAGCAACGTCGAGGTGCTGCGCATCCTCTTGGCCATCGGACCGACGGAGACCATGCATTTCCAGGTTTGGCACGACAAGGCCGGCAATATCAGGCCGATGACTGATCCGGTCACCGGCCTGACCTTCCCCGACCTCGCCAACTCCACCGACGAGAACCTGCAGGCCAACCTGATCATGCCTGAGCCCACGATCTTCAGCCGCAAGTTCCCGAACACCCCCGTCTCGATCATCCGTCCGACCGAAACACGCGGGGCCGCCATGGGAGCCGTGAACGCCCTGACGGCGGACGGCCTGTTCAAAGGCCAGTCGCCGGCTTTTTCTAACTTCCTCGAGCAACTGGCGAGGGAAGCCGACGAGGCGCGGCGCGAAATCTGACGCG
>DATBYN010000029.1:0-2288 GCA_036513695.1 Bradyrhizobium sp.
GGCCAAGGATATCATGGCAAGCGGGGGCCTCGTACCCGACGACATCGTGATCGGGATCATCTCCGATCGCCTCGACCAGCCGGATGCAGCCAAGGGCTTTATCCTCGACGGCTTTCCGCGCACGGTGCCGCAAGCCGAAGCGCTCGACGAGCTCCTGAAGAAAAAGCACATGAAGCTCGATGTCGTGATCGAGCTTCGCGTCAACGAAAGCGCGCTATTACAGCGGGTGGAAACCCGGGCCGCGGAGACGCGGGCCCGCGGTCAGGAAGTCCGAATCGACGATACCCCGGAAGTGCTGACCAAGCGGCTGGCGAGCTACCGTCAGCTGACCGAGCCGCTGATTCACTATTATTCGGAGCGCCGCAAGCTTGCGACGGTCGATGGCATGATGACCATCGAACACGTTACGCGCGATATTAACCGGATCCTGTCCGCGATCGGGGCTCTGGAAACCAAGGCGCCCAGGAAGACCGGCTCGGCCAAGCCAGTCGCAAAGGCCATTAAGAGCGCAGCTGGGCGAGCCGCCAAGATCTCGGGCAAAGGCGCCAAAACCCCGGGAAAACCCGCCAAGGCCGCCCCGAAGGCCGCCAAACCGGCCCCCAGAGGGTTGAAAAAGCCGCTTCGGAAGGCTGCCGCGAGTTCCAAGGCCCGCAGCGCCGGAAAGAGCGGGCCGGCCGCTAAAAAGGTCACGAAAAAGCGAGCTAAAGCGTAGAGGCGGTTGACGAAACCAAGTTGAATCCTTTAATAAGCTCGCATCCAAGTCGGATAGTTTTCAGACGATGCCGGGCCCCGAGGTAACCAAGGGGAGGGCGTCGTGTTCGCGTTTGCGGACACCCGCCCGAATTAGCGAAAAACTGCCGGTCGAAGCGATCGGCGACAGGAGAGAAGTCCGTGGCCCGTATTGCCGGCGTGAATATCCCGACCAACAAGCGCGTCTTGATCGCGCTCCAGTACATCCATGGCATCGGCCAGAAGAACGCCGCCGAGATCATGGAGAAGGTCAAGATTCCCGAAGACCGCCGCGTTTCGCAGTTGAGCGATCAGGAAGTGCTGCAGATCCGGGAAGTGATCGACCGCGACTATCTGGTCGAAGGCGATTTGCGCCGCGAGACCGGCATGAACATCAAGCGATTGATGGACCTCGGCTGCTATCGCGGTCTGCGTCATCGCCGCGGATTGCCGGTGCGCGGTCAGCGCACCCATACCAACGCGCGCACGCGCAAGGGTCCGGCCAAGTCGATCGCCGGCAAGAAGAAGTAATTAGCGAATAGCGAATAGGGAGTGGCGAATAGTTCTGTTCGCTACTCGCCATTCGCCACTCGCGTTTTCAGGTGTAGCCGCTGGCATTACGGCGGCGTTGAGATCTTTGGAAAGGTTTTGGAATGGGCAAGGAAGCCACCCGCGTTCGCCGCCGTGAGCGCAAGAACATCGCCTCCGGTATCGCGCACGTGAATTCGTCGTTCAACAACACGACCATCACCATCACCGACGCGCAGGGCAACACCATTGCCTGGTCGTCGGCGGGGACCATGGGTTTCAAGGGTTCGCGCAAATCGACCCCTTATGCCGCGCAGGTCGCGGCCGAAGACGTTTCCAAGAAGGCGCAGGAACACGGCATGCGCACCCTGGAAGTGGAAGTGGCCGGCCCCGGTTCGGGCCGCGAATCGGCGCTTCGCGCGCTGCAGGCTGCGGGCTTCACCGTCACCTCGATCCGCGACGTGACGACGATCCCGCACAATGGTTGCCGTCCGCGCAAGCGGCGGCGGGTTTGAAATACATCTAGCGGGCAGCTGTGCTGCCCGCAAAACGTTTTGAAAGATTTTGCAAGCTGCGGACTGATCCGCAGGTCTCCAACGCCAGCAAGTACCAATCACAGGATTGGCAGATTGACTGGCCGGTATGGGTGAAAAACAGTGACGATCCAGAAAAATTGGCAAGAACTTATCCGCCCCAACAAGCTTCACGTAACTCCCGGTACTGACGCCAGCCGTTTTGCGACGCTGGTGGCCGAGCCGCTCGAGCGCGGCTTCGGCCAGACGCTCGGCAACGCGTTGCGCCGCATCCTGCTGTCCTCGCTGCAGGGCGCGGCGGTGCAGTCGGTGCACATCGACGGCGTGCTGCATGAGTTTTCCTCGATCGCAGGCGTCCGCGAGGACGTCACCGACATCGTGCTCAACATCAAGGACATCTCGATCAAGATGCAGGGCGAAGGCCCCAAGCGCATGGTCGTGAAGAAGCAGGGCCCGGGCGTCGTCACCGCCGGCGACATCCAGACCGTCGGCGATGTC
>DATBYN010000030.1:0-2730 GCA_036513695.1 Bradyrhizobium sp.
GTTGCGTGCCGAACCGAGGCGCTCGGCGGCCACGTCGAGGCCTGCAATGACTGCGGCATGACGCGGATCGCCTATAATTCCTGCCGGAATCGGCATTGTCCGAAGTGTCAGGGGCGAGCCCGAGCCGCGTGGCTTGCCGCGCGAGAAGCCGACCTGCTGCCGGTTCCCTTTTTCCACGTCGTCTTTACGCTTCCTGCACCGATTGCCGCGATCGCTTTCCAGAACAAGGCCGTCGTCTATGCCATCCTGTTTAAGGCCGCCGCTGAGGCGATGACGACGCTTGCTGCCAATCCGCGCCGGCTCGGCGCGGAGATCGGCGGCGTCGCGGTCCTGCACACCTGGGGACAAGCGCTAACGCATCATCCCCACATTCACTGTGTCGTGCCGGGCGGCGGCCTGGCACCTGATGGAACACGCTGGATCGCCAGCCGACCGAACTTCTTCCTGGCCGTCAAACCGCTGTCCCGGCTCTTTCGCTGGCTTTTTCTCAAACGCCTGATCGCGGCCTTCAACGCCGGCGCCTTGCGCTTCTTCGGCGATCTTGCTTCTCTTGCCGAACTCGACGCTTTCGCTGGTCGCATCAAAGCCATGCAACGCGTCAACTGGGTTGTTTACGCCAAGCGGCCTTTCGGCGGACCCGCACAGGTCCTGGCCTATCTCGGCCGCTACACCCATCGCGTCGCGATCGCCAACAGCCGGCTCGTCGCACTCGACGACGATCATGTCGCCTTCTCATGGAAGGACTATCGCCAAAACAGCGCGACAAAGATCATGAAGCTCAAGCCCGACGAGTTCATTCGCCGCTTCCTGCTTCATACGCTGCCCGACGGTTTCCACCGCATCCGCCACTTCGGCTTCATGGCCAACCGCCATCGCGCCGCCAAGCTCGCCCGTTGCCGCGAACTTCTCGATCATGAGCGGACAGCCCCAAACGACGGCCAGCCGCCGCCCGTGGATTCGGAAGCTCAAACCTGGGCCGAGGTTCCTGCCTGTCCCGATTGTGGTGGCGTCATGCGCATCATTGAGCGCTTTCGACACAGCTTCAGACGCTCCAGCCCTCGAACATCACCGTTCCGATGCGACACATCGTGAGCCAGGTCATGCCGTGCACGACGATCATCATTCGTCATTTCGATCCCAGCGTCTCGATCATCGCGGACGATGTCGAATCCGTGCTGTCACACTGCGCGACAACAACCGTCCGATGCAGCAAAAAGCCTATCGCGATCTCCGGCGAAGCGCGTCTGATCTCAACTCTTCCCCGATGCGCACATCTCGTGTCTCTGCCTCACGCGCCGAGCCAGCAGATCGGGCCTTGCGATCTCGAACAATCCCCATAGCTGCAAAACCGCGCATAGCCTCCCGCGCCTTCGTTCAATCCGGCTTCAATGAGGTCGCGTCACAAGCGCCTGCCGCGTCCTCGCGTCAGCGCGACCTCACAGAACCCTCCAGATTCCCAAATCAGGGCGGCTCTGATTCAACATGCTGGCTGGGAAGGAGGCCAGCATGGATGGGGCGAGCGTATTCCCTTGATCTTCGTGAGCGCGTCGTTGGTGCGGTCTTAAAGAGAGGGCTATCGTGCCGCCAGGCGGCGGCGCAATTTGGCGTGGGGATCAGCACGGCGATTCTCTGGGTGCAGCGCTTCCGCGAGACCGGCGGTGTGGAGCCGGACCAG
The DNA here is from genome assembly GCA_036513695.1 of Bradyrhizobium sp. Classification (GTDB taxonomy): domain Bacteria; phylum Pseudomonadota; class Alphaproteobacteria; order Rhizobiales; family Xanthobacteraceae; genus Bradyrhizobium. The sequence goes on from DATBYN010000030.1 coordinate 1,676, forward strand.
ATCGGCGGCTATAAGCCGAAGAAGATTTCCGGACATCATCGTGATTGGCTGGTGCAACGGTGCCGGAAGGCGGATTTCACCTTGCGCGGGCTGGTGGCTGAACTCGCCGAGCGTGGCCTGAAGGTCGATTACCGTTCGGTGTGGGAGTTCGTCCACGCCGAGAAGCTCAGTCACAAAAAAAGACGCTGATCGCCGCCGAGCAGGACCGTCCCGATGTCGCCCGCCGCCGCGCGCAATGGACGACGTATCAGAACCGGATCGACCCCTGCCGCCTGGTGTTCATCGACGAGACCTGGACGAAGACCAACATGGCGCCGCTGCGGGGCTGGGCGCCGCGCGGCCAGCGGCTCAAAGCCAAGGTGCCGCATGGCCACTGGCAAACCATGACCTTCCTGGCCGCATTGCGTCACGATCGCGTCACAGCTCCATGGCTCATCGACGGGCCGATCAACGGCGAGTGTTTCCTGCTCTATGTCGAAGAGGTTCTTGTCCCGACGCTGCGGCCAGGCGACATCGTCATCATGGACAATCTTGGTTCGCACAAGAGCAGCGCCGTCCGCCGCGCCATCCGCGCGGCCGGCGCGCGGCTCTTCTTCCTGCCGAAATACTCGCCCGATCTGAACCCCATCGAGCAGTTCTTCGCAAAGCTCAAGCACTGGCTCCGCAAGGCTGCAAAGCGGACCACAGACGCCGTCTGCGACGCCATCGGTCACATCCTCGCTACCGTCACATCAGCCGAGTGCGCAAACTACTTCGCAAACGCCGGATATGACCAAATGTAATCCCATCACGCTCTAGGAAGTCCCCAAAAACTCCAGCACGATCTCGCAGAACTTTTGCGGCGCCTGTTCGAACATCGGATGCGTGGTGCCCGGGATCATCGCCGTCTTCGAATCCCGCACATGCACCGCCAGCGCATGCAGCACCTTCGGCAGCGTGCCCTTGGTGTTGGCGCCGCCGATGAACAGCGTCGGGGTCTTGATCGCTTCCGCGTCGGCCTTCGAAAATGGCGGGCGCTTGTCGTTGACCTGGCCGATCAAGGTGGTCGCGTTGTC
>DATBYN010000031.1:0-8643 GCA_036513695.1 Bradyrhizobium sp.
GTATCGAACAGCACGAGCTTGTCGCCCATGTTCACGATCGGCGAGTTCTGTTCGAGCACGATGTTGTCGGGTGACAGGAAGTTGTCGGTCAGCATCTTCTTGATGTCTTCATCCGGGATGCCGACGAAGGTGCCCTTGGGCGGGCCGAGCGGCAAAGGACCGTCGGAAACCACCGTGACCTGGGCGCCACCCATGTTGAACCGGTAGAAATAGGATGGTTGTGTGGTGAGTTTGGGAGCCCGCGCCAGCGCGCTGCCGCCCATGAGGGCGGTCGCGCCCAGCCCAGCACCGAGCGCAAGCAGGGATCTTCGCGAAACATCGTATGTCATGCGTTGTTCCTCCATTTTTTTATGAATTGTAGTTTGTGATCGCCGGGCGGATTTTCGCCGCCGGGTCGCGCCCAACTTGCGACCACTTTTAGGCCTTTGGAAGGCGCACAAAGCAAAAGGGCGCGACTGCAGCGGGAAGCGAACCTAGCCTTTGGCCCGCTTCTTCTCGATCGCATCCCAGATCTTCGCCGCGACATCGGGGCCACCGAGCCGCGCGATGGCGCGGATGCCGGTTGGGGAGGTGACGTTGATCTCGGTGAGATTGCCGTCGATGACGTCGATGCCGACGAATAAGAGTCCACGCTCGCGCAACGCGGGTCCGATGGCCGTGCAGATTTCGCGCTCGCGATCGGTGAGCTCGGTTGATTGCGCGGCGCCGCCACGGACCATGTTGGAGCGCAGGTCGTCCGCCGCCGGCACGCGGTTGACGGCGCCGGCGAATTCGCCGTCGACCAGGATGATGCGCTTGTCGCCGTGTTTTACTTCGGGAAGAAAGCGCTGGATCACCCAGGGTTCGCGAAATGTCACCGAAAACATGTCGAACAGCGAGCCGAAATTCATGTCCTGCGGCATGATGCGAAATACCGCGGCACCGCCATGGCCGTGCAGCGGCTTCATCACCACAGCGCCGTGCTCGTCGCGGAACGAGTTGATCTCGTCGAGATCGCGCGAGATCAAGGTCGGCGGCATCAGCTGCGGGAAATCCAGCACGAACAGTTTTTCGGGCGCATTGCGCACGCTGGCGGGGTCGTTCACGACCAGCGTCTTGGGGTGCAGCCGTTCCAGAAGATGCGTCGAGGTGATGTAGGCGAGGTCGAAGGGCGGGTCCTGCCGCAACAGGATCACGTCGAAGGCTGTGAGCAGTTCGCGGCGCGGCTCGCCGAGGGTGAAATGATTGCCGGGCTCGTCGCGCACGGTAAGCAACTGGATCGGCGCAATCAACTCTTCGCCGCGCAGCGAGAGCTTGTCGGGTGTGTAGTAAGATAGCCCGTGGCCACGCTTCTGCGCTTCCAAAAGCAGCGCGAAGGTCGAATCGCCGCGAATATTGATGCGCGCGATGGGGTCCATCTGGACGGCGACGTTTAGTTTCATTTGCGGTCCCGCGAGTTGGGTTTGGCCGGAATAGCGATTTCAGGGGCTGGCATCGAATGCCGCTAACAGATGGCGCGGCAAATGCCGCGGCGCAATCAGCATGGCGTCGAAACGAAGCTCAAATTCGGCATGTTCGGGATGCGCCATCAGCCAGGCTTGGGCGGCATCGACGATGCGCTGCTGCTGGCGCGGCGTCACCGCATAGGCCGCCTCATCGAGGCTGGCGCGGGCCTTAACCTCGATAAAGGCCAGCAAATTGCGCCGCCGCGCCACGATATCGATCTCGCCATAGGGCGTGCGAAAGCGCTTTGCCAGGATGCGATAGCCTTTTGCCATCAGATAGGCGGCAGCGCGTGCCTCGGCGGAAAGGCCGGTGCGGAACGCGGCGACACGCGCAGGCGAAGCGATTTTGGCGGTTTTGTCGGGCGGGGAGACACCGTCAGTTTTCGCCATGGTCACCCTTGTCGGCTGCCTTGGCGAGTTCAAGCGCGCGGGCATAGATCTCGCGGCGCGGCCGGCCGGACAATTCGACCGCATGCGCGACCGCATCTTTGACGCTGTCGCGTTGCAGCGATGATCGCAAGAGATCGTCGAGTTCATCCTCGGCCATGATCTGCGCACCGGAGGGCGGGCCAATCACCAGCACGAATTCACCGCGCGTCTCCAGCGTGTCGGCCGATCGCGCCAACTCGGCGACAGGCGCACGCCTGATATCTTCGTGCAGCTTCGTCATTTCGCGGCAGATCGCGGCATCGCGCGTGCCCATGATGCCGGCAAGATCAGAAAGCGTATCCTGGACGCGGTTTCCGGATTCGAACATGACCAACGTCGCGTCGATCCGCGAAAGTTCGGTCAGTCGCGCCCGCCGTGCGGTCGCCTTCGGCGGCAAAAATCCCTCGAAGAAAAACCGGTCGGTGGGCAGCGCCGCCACCGACAGCGCGGTCAATACCGAAGAAGGCCCCGGCAACGCGATCACCGGAAAACCGGCGGCGCAGACCTCGCGCACCAGCTTGAAGCCGGGATCGGAAATCAAGGGCGTGCCGGCGTCCGAGACCAGCGCGATGGAAGCGCCCTCTGCCAGCCGTTCCAGGATTTTGGGCCGCGCCATCGCGGCGTTGTGCTCGTGATAAGGCTTTAGCTGGGCCGTGATCGCATAGCGCTCGGTCAATCGGCGGGTGATGCGGGTATCTTCGCAGGCGATGATGTCGACGCCGGCGAGCGTTTCCAGCGCACGCAGCGTGATGTCGCCGAGATTGCCGATCGGGGTTGCCACCAGATGCAGCCCCGGAACCGCCTTCGGCGCCGTCAGGATGGTACCGCCCACGGAAAATGTCCGCGCCGCGGGTTCCCCTTCGCTTTCAGTTCTATTTATCGAAGGTGCTTTTGCGCGCATAATACCAATCTAGAGGGGACGCGGCGCTTACGCCACAACGGTTGCGGGCTTTGCCGTACAACGGTTTAGGGCAACAGGACATTGCAACCGGGGCTGCGTGAGAGCGCCACAATCCTTTTGTTTTAGTTAACTATTCGCCGACAATATGCCTGAATCCACCCCTCCTGATCATCGGGAGATGGACGTTCTGGCCGCCTTCAGTCGGTCGAGAGAAGAGATGCAATGGTGGGGCCGCTCAAACCCAATTCTGGGCCTTCAAGGCGTCAGTCGTCCGGTACTACCCGGCGGACGGCGGTTGGCCTGATCCTTGGCGCGCCGCTGCTTTCCGCTTGCGCCGGTGTGCAGCAAAGCCTCAGCTCGTTTTCCAATCCCTTCAATTCCTCGCAACCCGGACCCTCGGGGCCGACGCAGCAACCACTCGTTGCCGGCAACGGGCAGGTCAAGGTCGGATTGATCCTGCCGCTATCGGCCGCAGGCAATGCCGGCGTCGCCGCGCAGTCGATGAAGAATGCCGCCGAGATGGCGCTGGCGGAATTCCAGAATCCGAACATCCAACTCCTGATCAAGGATGACGCCGGCAATCCGCAAGGTGCCCAACAAGGCGCGCAGCAGGCGCTTGACGAAGGCGCGGAAATCATTCTCGGTCCGCTGTTTGCGCAATCGGTCCCGGCGACCGCGCAATTGACGCGGGCGCGGGGCGTAAACGTGATCGCGTTCTCGACCGATTCCAGCGTCGCGGGCCGCGGCGTTTATCTCCTAAGCTTCCTACCGGAATCCGACGTCAACCGGATCGTCGAATACTCAGCCAGCATCGCAAAAAGATCGTTTGCGGCCCTGTTGCCCGACAATGCCTACGGCAATGTCGTGGAGGCGAGCTTCAAGCAGGCGGTCGGCCGCAGGGGCGGACGCATCGCCGCGTTCGAAAAATACGGCGCCGATCGCGCCGCGTCGGCGCGCACCGTCGCGCCGGCGCTCAGCCAGGCGGACGCGCTGTTCATCGCCGACGACGGCGATTCCGTGGTGGCGGTGGCCGATGCGCTGACCGCAGCCGGGGCGAATTTGAAAAATATCCAGCTGCTCGGCACGGGTCTTTGGGATAATCCGCGCGTGTTCGCGAGCCCTGCCCTGCAGGGCGGCCTCTATGCCGCGCCGGATCCGTCCGGCTTTCGCAGTTTCTCGAATCGCTACCGCGCCAAATACGGCGGCGATCCGGTGCGAACCGCAACGCTCGCCTATGACGCGGTCGCGCTGGTCGCAGCGTTAGCGCGAACGCAAGGGCCGCAGCGCTTTTCGCCGGAGGTGCTGACAAATCCATCCGGCTTTGCCGGCATCGACGGGCTGTTTCGTTTTCGCCCCGACGGCACCAACGAACGCGGCCTCGCGGTGATGCGGGTCGGATCGGGCGGCGGCGTGCCGGTCGCAGGCTCGCCGAAGAGCTTTGGCGCCTGATGTCGTCCCCGCGGAACGCGGGGACCCATACCACAGGGCTTAGTTGTTACCAAGGCAACTGCCACATCGCCGCAATCGGAGGCCGCGGCGTATGGGTCCCTGCTTTCGCAGGGACGACTCAAAAAAACTACGCCGCTAAATCCGCAACCACCGCATCGAGCACCGGAAAGCCGGCTTGAGTCACGCGCAGCCGCCCACTCTCGTCGACCGTTATCGCGCCTTCCTCACGCAGCACCGCGATCCGGTGCGGATCGAGCGCGCGACCCGATAGCGCCGCATAGCGCTTGGGATCGATGCCCTCGGCGAGCCGTAGTCCCATCAGCAAAAATTCGTCGGCGCGTTCTTCGCTGTTGAGGAGATCGTCTGATATGGCGCCGTTGCCGCTCGCCTCGACGCGCATCAGCCACGCCTCGGGCCGTTTTTCGGTCGCGATCGCATGTCGCGTGCCTTCGATATCGAGGCGGCCATGCGCGCCGGGGCCGATCCCGGCATATTCCTCACCGCGCCAATAGACCAGATTATGCCGGCATTCCGCGCCCGATCGGGCGTGATTGGAGATCTCGTAGGCCGGCAGGCCATGCGCCGCGCAGACATCCTGGGTGACATCGTAGAGCGCGCGCGCGGTCGCCTCGTCCGGCGTCTTCAGTTTGCCGGCGGCATGCAGGCCGAAGAACGGCGTGCCTTCCTCGATCGTCAATTGATAGAGCGACAAATGCTCGGCCGCTTCGGAGATCGCGAATTTCAGTTCGTCCGACCACATTTGCGGTGTCTGGTCGGGACGGGCATAGATCAGATCGAACGAATAGCGATCGAACGCGGTGCGCGCGATCTTGACCGCATCGAGTGCTTCGCGCGCGCTGTGCAGCCGTCCGAGCGCCTTCAGCGAGCCGTCGTCCAAGGCCTGGACACCGAGCGAAACCCGATTGACGCCGGCTGCGCGATAGCCGGCAAAACGCGTAGCCTCGACGCTGGTCGGATTGGCTTCGAGCGTGACTTCCACGCCCGATGCGACGCTCCAGTGTTTGCCGATCGCATCCAAAATCGCGCCGACGGTTTGCGGGCGCATCAACGAGGGCGTGCCGCCGCCGAGAAAAATCGACGATACCTCGCGGCCCGGCGCGCGTGCGGCGGTGGTTTCGATTTCGCGTGCAAAGGCGCGAGAAAATCGCTCTTCGTCGATCGGCGCATGCCGGACATGGCTGTTGAAATCGCAATACGGGCATTTTGAAAGGCAGAACGGCCAATGCACGTAAACGCCGAAGGCTTGTTTTCCGTCAGCGTTGGTCAAGGCAGATCTCCGCCAGCTTTACAAAGGCGCGGGCGCGGTGCGACAGGCCGAGCCCGAGCGGCGGCAAGCCGTGCTTCTCGAGGCTCGTCATCTCGCCAAACGTGCGGGTGTATCCGTCGGGCATGAACATTGGATCGTAGCCGAAGCCTGCCGTGCCGCGCGGCGGCCACATCAGCGTGCCGTCGGCGCGTGCCGCGACTTCCTCGAGATGATCGTCGGGCCAGGCGACGCAAAGGGCGGAAACGAAATGCGCCTTTCGCTGCGATGGCTGGGTCGCGCCCCGCTCCTGCAGCAACCGTTCGATCCGCGTCATCGCGACGGTGAAATCCTTGTTTGGGCCGGCCCAGCGCGCGGAAAAAATTCCGGGCGCGCCGTCGAGTGCGTCGACCACCAGTCCGGAATCGTCGGCGAAGGCGGGAAGCTGCGCGGCCTTGGCCGCGGCGACCGCCTTGATCCGGGCATTGGCTGCAAAACTGTCGCCGGTCTCCTCGGGCTCGCCGAGGCCGAGCTCGCCCGCCGAGATCGCCTCGACGCCGTGCGGCGCCAGCAATTCCCGCATCTCGGTCAGCTTGCCGGGATTGTGGGTCGCGATCACGAGCTGGCCAGTGATTCGACGGTGCTGAGTCATTAGCATTTATAATCCGTCATGACGGACTTTTTGCGATCATGCCACGGCCATCTTCTGCAAATCCACCAGCCGCGCCACGCCTTTGCGCGCCAGCGCCATCAGCGCCAAAAATTCGTCCTGCGAGAACGGCGTCTTCTCCGCGGTGCCCTGCACCTCGATGATGCGGCCATCGCCGGTCATGACAAAATTGGCGTCGGTATCGGCCTCCGAATCCTCGGCGTAGTCGAGGTCGAGCACCGGCGTGCCGTTATAGATGCCGCAGGAGATCGCGGCGACATTGTCGCGCAGCACGTTGCCCTTGATCATGCTGCGGGCTTTCATCCAGGAGATGCAGTCGGCGAGCGCGACCCAGGCGCCGGTGATCGAGGCGGTGCGGGTGCCGCCATCGGCCTGCAGCACGTCGCAGTCGACCGTGATCTGGCGCTCGCCGAGGGCTTCGAGGTCGACGCTAGCGCGCAACGAGCGGCCGATCAGGCGCTGGATTTCGACGGTGCGGCCGCCTTGCTTGCCGGCGGCCGCCTCGCGCCGGGTGCGCTCCAGCGTTGCCCGCGGCAGCATGCCGTATTCGGCGGTGACCCAGCCGCGGCCCTGGCCCTTGAGCCATGGTGGCAGACGTTCTTCCAACGTGGCCGTGACCAGCACGTGGGTATCGCCGAATTTGACCATGCAGGAACCTTCGGCATATTTGACCACGCCGCGTTCCAGCGACACGGCGCGCAGTTCATCCGGCGCACGGCGGCTTGGCCGCATGGGAATCCTCCGAAATTCAGAAAAAATAATGGCTCGCGGTGCTTGTAGGTGCGCAAAAGCGCAGCGGCAAGGCTTTTGGTCGCGCCTTTTGGCACTAATGCCCGCTTGTCACCGGCCTCTCGGATGGACAGATTAGGGTCAGTTGTGAGGAGTAGTCCGTGGCCCACCACGATCCGATTGGCCTGATCGCGCCGAATGCGGGCTTGGCCCAGCTCAACGAGCGCTCGCGCGATATCTTTCGCCAGATCGTCGAGAGTTATTTGGCGACCGGCGAGCCCGTCGGCTCGCGCAATATTTCGCGCCTGATCGCAGTCCCGCTGTCGCCGGCCTCGGTGCGCAACGTGATGGCCGATCTGGAGCAGCTCGGTCTGATCTATGCCCCCCATACCTCGGCTGGCCGGCTGCCGACCGAACTGGGCTTGCGGTTCTTCGTCGACGCCTTGATGCAGATCGGCGACCTCACCGAAGCCGAACGGCAGTCGATCCAGAGCCAGCTTGCTACCGTCGGCCGGGCGCAATCGGTCGAGGCAGCCCTTGGCGAGGCGCTGACGCGGCTGTCCGGGCTGACCCGGGCGGCAGCCGTGGTGTTGACCGCCAAGTCCAACGTGCGGCTGAAACACATCGAATTCGTGCGGCTGGAACCGGAGCGCGCGCTGGTGGTCTTGGTCGCCGAGGACGGCCAGGTCGAAAACCGCGTGCTGACGCTGCCGCCCGGCGTTCCCTCTTCCGCGCTGACCGAAGCCAGTAACTTCCTCAACGCGCGGATCAGAGGGCGGACGCTGGCCGAGGCCCGTCTCGAGCTCGAGACCGCGCTGGCGCAAAGCCGCGCCGAACTCGATCAGCTCACGCAGAAGGTGATCGCCGCCGGGATCGCGAACTGGTCGGGCGGCGAGCACGACGACCGGCAACTGATCGTGCGCGGCCACGCCAATCTCCTGGAAGACCTGCATGCGCTCGAAGATCTCGAGCGCGTCCGCCTCTTGTTCGACGATCTCGAGACCAAGCGCGGCGTGATCGACCTGTTGGGGCGCGCGGAACGCGCCGAGGGCGTGCGGATTTTCATCGGATCGGAAAACAAGCTGTTCTCCTTGTCGGGTTCCTCCACCATCATCGCCCCCTATAGCGACGGCGCCGGCCATATCGTCGGCGTTCTCGGCGTGATCGGGCCGACCCGGCTCAACTATGCAAGGGTGATCCCGACCGTGGATTATGCCGCGCGCATCGTCAGCAGGATGCTGGGCGGCTGATCTCTCTATAGATACGCTTGATTTTCGGCGCCTAAAGCACGATATCCGGGCCAACCAACCCCCACATTGACCAGATCCCAGACGATTTTTTCGAAAAGGCAATCCATGACCGATCCTAACCGGCCCAGTGATGATGCGGCGAACCCCGCGCAAGCCGGCGAGCCCGTCACCTCGAAACCCTATGTGATGCCCGACGATCCCGAAGAAGGCTCAGTCGAGGCGCTCGCCAGGGAGGCTGCCGACGCGCGTGACAAGATGCTGCGCACGCTGGCGGAGATGGAGAACCTGCGCAAGCGCACCAGCCGCGAGGTCGCCGATGCGAGGACCTACGGCATCACCGGCTTTGCCCGCGACGTGCTCGATATCGCCGACAATCTGCAGCGCGCGCTGGACGCGGTTCCGGCCGAAGCCAAGGCCGCCGCCGATCCCGGCCTCAAAGCCCTGATCGAGGGCGTCGAGCTCACCGA
>DATBYN010000032.1:0-3903 GCA_036513695.1 Bradyrhizobium sp.
GGAAGCTGGCTCCGATGCCAAGGCGCTGCAGGCGACCGCGCAAAAGGCGCTGGCCGGCGAGATCGATGCCCGCGCGGAGAAACTATCCGCCGCCCCCGACGAACAATTCGTGCTGACCTCGGATGGTACCATCCGCTGGACCGGCGATGCCGTTGCAAAGCTGGTCGCGGCCGACGACGCGCTGCATCCGCGCATTCGCATCATTTCCGACGAGCGCCTGAGCGGCGCGCCGCGCGAGGCCGTGCAGACCCGGCTCGATCTGTGGCTGAAGACGCATATCGAGAAGCTGTTGGGACCGCTGTTCGAATTGAACAAGGCCGAAGACATCACCGGGATCGCGCGCGGCATTGCGTTTCAATTGATCGAGGCGCTGGGCGTGCTGGAGCGCTCCAAGATTTCGGCCGAGATGAAGGATCTCGACCAGCCGTCGCGGGCTTCGTTGCGCAAATACGGCGTGCGTTTTGGCGCCTATCATATCTACCTTCCGGCGCTTTTAAAACCGGCGGCGCGCTCGCTGGCCTCGCTGTTGTGGGCCGAGAAGCAAAGCAATGTCGATATGTCGGCGCTGTCGGGCGCGCAGCATCTCGCCAGCAGCGGCCGGACTTCATTTCCGATCGATAAGGCGCTGCCGCGCGATGCCTATCGCGTGCTCGGCTATCGGCAATGCGGCGAACGCGCGGTGCGGGTCGATATTCTGGAGCGCCTCGCCGATCTCATTCGGCCCGCTTTGGCCTGGCGCGAGACTTCGCCGGGCACAAAACCTGCCGGTGCCCTCGATGGCCGCGGTTTTGTCATCACTCAGGCGATGACGTCGCTGACCGGGTCGGCCGGCGAAGATTTTGCCTCGATTTTGCGCGCGCTGGGCTATCGCATGGAGCGCCGGGCACCGCCGCCGCCGAAACCGGTGGTGGTCGAGGCGCCCGCGGCCGAGGCCGCGCCGCCGGAAGCTGTGCCGGAGGCATCGGCGGAAGCAAACCCTGAAGCGGCAGTTGAAGCTGCCGCGACCAAGGCGGTTTCCGCGGAGACGCCGGAAGTGGCTGAGAGCGCCGACGTTCACGAGGTCTCCGAAAGCGCACCCTCAGCAACATTGTTGCCGGATGTCGCATTCTCGCCTGCCGTTACAGCGGAAGAAGTGCCTGCGGTCGAAGCCCTGCCGAATCAGCCCGCCCCGATCGAGGAAGCGGTAGCCGTAGCGGAAGCGCCGCAGGAGGCGGCGGTCGAGGCGACGTCAGAGGCCCCGGCCTTCAGCGATGCCGCGCCGGCGGAGGCTCTCGTCGCGGACGCCGCTGCCGCGCCCGAAGCGCCCGCGGTTCCGGAACTGATAGAAGTCTGGCGGCCCGGTGGCCGGCCGGAAGAGCGCCGGCCGCGCCACGATCGCGCCCGCCATCGTCATCACGACCGTCCGCAGGAAGGCGCAGCTCCCGCCGCTGCGGCTGCGCCCGGTGAGCCTGGCGAAGCCCCAAAACACGAGCGGCACCGGCGCGGTCGCCGCGATCGCAATCACGAGTTCCGCAAGCTCCGTCCGGATGCGCCGGTCGAAGGCGCGCCGGCAGCTGCCGTCGCCGAGGGCGCGCCGGCCAGCGAACCCCGCGAGGACAAGGGCCGTCCGCCGCGCGAGCGTTTTGAAGGCAAGGGCAGGGACCGAGACAAAGACAGTGAGCAAGGCCAGGGCAGAGACAGAGACAAGGGCAAATTCGGCGGTGGCCGCGACAAAGGCAGTCGCGAACATGGCGGTCGCGACAATGGCGGCCGTGACAAGGGAGGCCGCGACAAAGGCGGCCGGGAAAGCGGCCCCTCGCACCGGCAGTACGCGACCAGCGCGGCCCCGCGCGAGCGCGACCGCCCGATCGATCCCAATTCGCCCTTCGCAAAACTGGCGGCGCTCAAAGAGCAGCTGGCCGCCAACCGCAAGGATCGCTAAAGCAAGGATCGCTAAAAGATCGCTAATCCTCGAAGTGGTGTTATTTGGAGCGCCAGCGTCTCGATAAATGGCTGTGGCATGCGCGGGTAGTCAAAGCCCGCACCAGCGCCGCCGCGCTGGTCGAGGCCGGCCATGTCCGCATCAACGGCGTGCGCGAAAAGGCTCCGGGACATTCGGTGAAGGCCGGCGACGTGCTGACGATCGGGCTCGATCGCAGTGTGCGGGTGCTCAAGGTGATCGGATTTGCCGAGCGGCGGGGGGACGCGTCGTCGGCGCGCGTGCTCTATGACGATCTGCAGGAGCGCGATTTGCAGGATGATGATTTGCAGCACCCGCGAGAGTAACTATTTGCTGTGAAGCGCATTCAGGCCGGCGCAGCAATACGGAAATAGGCGTCTTCAGGGCGCGCACCTTCACTTGCGGCTGCGGAGTTCCTGCGCTACGCAACCACTCAAAATTGGTCCTTTTCGGAGTTTTGGATGACTTACGTCGTCACGGAAGCCTGCATCAAATGCAAATATACCGATTGCGTTGAAGTCTGCCCGGTGGATTGCTTCTACGAGGGCGACAACATGCTGGTCATCCATCCCGATGAATGCATCGATTGCGGCGTGTGCGAGCCCGAATGCCCCGCCGACGCCATCAAGCCCGACACCGAGCCGGGTCTTGAGAAATGGCTCGAGGTGAATACCGAGTACGCCAAGAGCTGGCCGAACATCACCCAGAAGAAGGAATCGCCGCCCGACGCCAAGGATTTCGAAGGCATGGAAGGAAAATTCGAAAAATATTTTTCTGCCAATCCGGGCACCGGTGACTGAAGCAATACTGGTTTCCACTTAACCCTAATCCCCGTGATATTACGGAAGCGACCCCCCAGAACGCCCGGATCGGGCGTAAATCATTGATTTTTGCGGAAAATGTGCTATATTGGGCACATTACAAGCCGAACCCGTCAGCCCGCTTAAGGCCCCTATGGGTTCCCGTGAAAACATCGAACAGGGGCGTGGCAGTTCCGCGCGCAGGCTGTGTCACAGAAAACGCGTAAATTGAGTGCTTCCAAGGGTTCCAAAAAAACCGCCGCGGCCAGCCGCAGCGCCGCCAAAAGCCGTGCCCGGGCTCCCTCTCTCAAATCTTCTGTCAAAGATACCCGGAAAGCCAGCAAGGCCCCGGCTGCCAAATCCTCGAAAAACAAAAGAAGCGCAATGCCAGATAAGACTGCAAAAACTGCCGCGAAAGCGACCGTTTCGAAGGCCACTGCTTCGAAAGTCGCCGCCCCTGTCAATAAGGCCCCGGTCAAGCCGGTTGCGAACAAGCCCGCAGTGAAGCCTGCGGCCGCCGCCCCCCGCGTCGAGGAGCCGAAGAAGGTTTTGACCCAGCGTCAAGGCTTCAAGACCAACGAGTTCGTGGTGTATCCCGCCCACGGCGTTGGCCAGATCCTGGCCATCGAAGAGCAGGAGATCGCCGGCGCCAAGCTTGAGCTGTTCGTGATCAATTTCATGAAGGACAAGATGACGCTGCGGGTGCCGACCGCCAAGGTCGCCAATGTCGGTATGCGCAAATTGTCGGAGCCGGTGCTGGTCAAGAAGGCCCTTGAAACCCTCAAAGGCCGCGCGCGGGTAAAACGCACGATGTGGTCGCGCCGGGCCCAGGAATACGAAGCCAAGATCAATTCGGGAGATATCGTCGCGATCGCCGAAGTGGTGCGCGATCTCTATCGTTCCGAATCGCAGCCTGAGCAGTCCTACAGCGAACGCCAGCTCTATGAAGCGGCGCTCGACCGGCTGTCGCGGGAAATCGCCGTCGTGCAGCATGTGACGGAGACCGAAGCGGTCAAGGAAGTCGAAGGCCAGCTCGCCAAGAGCCCGCGCCGCGGCGCCAAGGCCGAGACCGAAGTCGAGGCCGACGGTGAGGGCGATGTCGATGCCGCCGACGCCGATGCAGATGGCGACGACGCGGCGGTCGCGGACGAGGCGGCGTAAGCA
>DATBYN010000033.1:0-5123 GCA_036513695.1 Bradyrhizobium sp.
CCGGGTGCACAACGCTGCGGATAACGCTTGCGTCCGGCGTCGATAGGTTGTGAACAGGCGGCAGTGTCCCGATTTGAAATTTACCCTATGCTACGCGGAAAGTGCCGAAAGGAGCCTGACATGGTGGCGATCAATCGGAAATTCTACCAAACTTGGCGTGGGCCAGGCCCGGCCGACGAGGATTCGTGGTGGCTGGTTTTCGATCCCGAAACCAGGCATCTCACGGTGCGTCACGAATGGCAGGCGTCCAGGCATAACGGCTTCGAGGAGTTGCCGGTGACAGAATTCCTGGAACAGGCTGGGGGCGCGCAGACAGCCTTGATCGAAAGCCTGTTTCAGGTTCCAGCCGACGCCTAGCTTTGCTGCAAAAGTCACAGAATGGATTCCACCCTGACCCCGGCCACCCGCCGCGCCGGTTTCGCGATCGGCGACGAACGGACCGCGAAGCGCGTCGTTGACCTCCTGACCGAGAGTTTTTTTGAGGGCCAGGCCGTGATTGCCGCGTTCGAGGGGCCTGGCGGGCGTTGGGATATCACCATGCATTTTGCGGAAGTGCCCGATCAGGGTTCGATCCGCGAACTCGTCGCTCTCGCGGCCGGCGATGAGATCGCGCGGAACATCACTTTCGACACCGTAGAGGCAAAAGACTGGGTCAAGGCGACGCTCGATGAGCTCGTACCGGTCCGCGCCGGGCGCTTCGTCGTCCACGGCCGCCATGACCGCGCGAAAATACCGCCGAACAAGCTCGGCATCGAGATCGAGGCGGCGCTGGCGTTCGGCACCGGCCACCACGGCACCACACGAGGCTGCCTCGTGCTGCTCGATCAGGTGCTGAAGGCGCATCGTCCCCGGCGCGTGCTCGATCTCGGCACCGGGACCGGCGTGCTCGCGATCGCAGCGGCCAAGGCATTGCACGACGCTGTGCTGGCAAGCGAGATCGATCCGTCATCGGTTTTGGTGGCGGCCGAGAACGCGCGGCTCAACGGGGCGGGAAATCTCGTCGAGGCGATCCGTGCGACCGGGTTTTCGGCGCCGCAGTTCGCAAAACGGCGGCCATTCGATTTGGTGCTGGCCAATATTCTGGCCAATCCCTTGCGGCAAATGGCAACGCCGATGGCACGGCATCTGGCCCCATCGGCGCTGGTCATTCTATCGGGCTTGCTGCCACATCAGGCGCAAGGCGTGATCGCCGCCTATCGCGCGCGCGGGCTGGTGTTGCTGCGGGAATTGCGGATTGAAGGCTGGAGCAGCCTGCTGTTGCGTCGCGCGGAGTAGCCTATTTCGCCGGCTTCTGCTTGTTGCGGGCGATGACGCCCTTTTTCTCGCGCAAGCTCCGCTTGACCCGCGCCTCGACGAAACGATCCAGGATCTGAACGATGACACCGCGCTGCTTTTTCACGATAGGCGGAAGCGGGCCGCGGCGAACCGGCGGCGAAATCTTCTCAAACGTAAATGCAGGCATTGTGTATCCCCTCGCCGTTGAGTTGAAACACCCCTGGGCTTCCTCCGGATCGATGAACTGCTTCTGACAGTAAATCGTTGACAGCCAATCGTTCCATCCCGTCTAACGCAGGTGCAGCAATTCAAGCATACCTTTTGCCAAATTGAAAGGATTTGTGACGCATTGCGGAATTTTCCACGCAATCCTAGGATATCCACGCGATGTTCGAAGCCCATTTCCAGACGTTCGAAGAGCCCGAAAGCGGCGTTGCGCTGACCGCGCGGCTGTCCGCATTCCGCGACGAGCTGGCACGGCGGAAGCTGACCGGCTTTGTGATTCCGCGCGCCGATCAGCAGCAAAACGAATATGTCCCGCCGTCGGAAGAGCGGCTGGCCTGGCTCACCGGCTTTACCGGCTCGGCCGGCCTCGCCATGGTTTTGACACAGACGGCCGCGGTGTTTGTCGATGGCCGCTATACGCTGCAGGCCGCCAAGCAGGTCGATCGCAAGGCGTGGGACATCGAGCCGCTGGCCGATCCGCCCCCGGAGACCTGGCTCACAAAACATTTGGTCGCCGGCGACCGCGTCGGATTTGATCCATGGCTGCATACTTCAGCAGCGGCCGAACGGCTCGGTGCGGCCTGCGCCAAGGCCGGCGCGGAACTGGTCGCGGTCGAGACTAACCCCGTGGATTCGGTCTGGACCGAGCGTCCGCCGCCTCCGCTCGGCCCGGTATCCGTTCACGGCCCGCAATTTTCCGGCGAAGCGGAAGCCGAAAAGCTCAGCCATATTCGTGCCGAGATCGAAAAACTCGGCGTCGACGCGCTGGTGCTCTCGGATTCGCACGCGGTGGCGTGGACCTTCAACATCCGCGGCGCCGACGTCTCGCACACGCCGCTGCCGCTGTCCTATGCGCTGGTGCCGAAGGACGGCCGCCCGACAATGTTCATCGATCACCGCAAACTCTCGAACCTCGCCCGCGACCATCTCGAGCAATCCGCCGATGTCAGGGAGCCGGACGCGTTCGCGCCTCAGCTCACCGAGCTTTCGCAAAAGGGCGCGTCGATCGCGCTCGACAGCGCCACCGCGGCGGACGCGCTGAGCCGCCTGATTGTTGCGTCCGGCGGCAAGCCGGTGCGCGGCAACGATCCGGTCACTCTCCTCAAGGCGGTCAAGAACCCGGCCGAAATCAACGGCACCCGCACCGCGCATCGGCGCGATGCGGTGGCGCTGGCGCGATTTCTGGCCTGGATCGATCGCGAAGCGCCCTCGGGCGCGCTGACCGAGATCGACGCCGTCGAGTCGCTGGAGACATTTCGACGCGATACCGGCGCGCTCAAGGACGTCTCGTTCCCGACCATCGCCGGCACCGGGCCAAACGGCGCCATCGTGCATTACCGCGTCACCCGCAAAACCAACCGGCGGATTTCGCCGGGCGATCTCCTGCTGATCGATTCCGGCGCCCAATATGAAGACGGCACCACCGACGTCACCCGCACCATCGCGATCGGGGAACCGACGGCGGAAATGCGCGACCGTTTTACCCGCGTGCTGCGCGGGCATATCGCGATCGCGCGGGCGGTATTTCCTGACGGCACCACGGGGGCGCAGATCGACACGCTGGCGCGGCAATTTTTGTGGCAGGCCGGCATCGATTTCGAGCACGGCACCGGCCATGGCGTCGGCAGCTATCTCTCCGTGCATGAGGGCCCGGCGCGAATTTCAAAGCTCGGCACCACGCCGCTAAAGCGCGGCATGATCCTGTCCAACGAGCCCGGCTACTACAAGACCGACGCGTTCGGGATCCGGATCGAAAACCTTGAATTGGTTGTCGGCACCGAGATTCCCGGCGCCGAGAAGCTGGTCAACGCCTTCGAGACGCTGACCCTGGCGCCGATCGACCGCCGGCTGGTCGATCTGAACATGCTCACCGGCGAAGAGCTGAGCTGGCTCAACGACTATCATGATCGCGTCCGTCACGCGGTCCGAGCGCATCTCGATGAGCCGACAAAAGTCTGGCTCGACGCCGCGACCGCGCCGCTGTCGCTGTAGCACCATCACCCCAACAACAGCCGTCATACCCCGCGAAAAGCGGGGTATCCAGTACGCCGCGGCCTCTCGGTTGAATCTCTACCGTCTCTGGAATACTGGATCACCCGCTGGAGCCTGTCATCGGGCGGCGCGTTGCGCCGACCCGGTGGCGGGTGATGACAGCTTGCCGTTTGGCTCGCCGCATCCCGAAAACGGAATAGCCGTATTCCGAAACATCCGTATTCGCGCTGACGGATAACGCTACAGTCTGATCTGCGCGATTGGATCAGACCTGAATGCACGGAGCGATGGGCAAGCCGCCTCTGGCGGCGAAAGACGACACCGGCGTGACATCCCGGATCATGCTGTTGCTGCTGGTCGCGATGACCGGCGTCGCTCCGATTTCGCTGTATTTGCTGGTGCCGGCGCTGCCGCAGCTCGCCACCACATTCGGCCGCGACATATCTATCGCGCAGATGACGGTGTCGCTCTACATGGTCGGCATCGCCTGCTCGCAAATCATCATGGGGCCGCTGTCGGATCGCTTTGGGCGCCGCCCGGTGCTACTGGCGGGTCTCGGGCTGATGGTGGCCGCGAGCGTAGCTTGCATTTTCGCGGAAACCCTGCCGCAATTAATCGCGGCGCGCTTTCTGCAGGCGCTCGGCGGTGCCACCGGCATGGTGGTGAGCCGCGCCATCATCCGCGATCTCTATAGCCGCGAGCGCATCGGCGCCATGATCAGTCTCGTTATCGCGGTGATGATGATCGCGCAGATGCTGAGCCCGCTGACCGGCGGCCTGATCGAGACCGCGTTCGGCTGGCGCGCGATTTTCTACGTCATCACCGCCGCTTCGCTGGTGATCGCGATCGCCATCGCTCTCACGCTGCCGGAGACGCGCCGCGACCGTACCGGGGCCGGCGGATTTCGCGGCGATGTCGGCAGCCTCATCACCAGCCGTGCCTTCATCGGCTACATGCTGTGCCAGGTATTGGCCTCGCAGATCATCTTCACCTTCGCCGGCGGCGGGCCTTATATCGTGGTCACGCAGATGGGCCGCTCCAGCGCCGAATATGGCGCATGGTTCGCCTGCACCGGCTTTGCCTATCTGATCGGCAATTTGTTTTGCGTGCGCTTCGCACCGCGCCATTCGCTGGAAAACCTGATCTGGTTCGGGCTGGCGCTGCAGTTTGTCGGCAGCCTGTTGAATTTGATCTGGGGCATCGCCGGGCTCAATCTGGCGCCGTCCTGGCTGTTCGGCACCCAGATGCTGGTGATGTTCGCCAACGCCTTCGTGATGTCGAATTCGGCGGCCGGCGCCATCAGCGTCCGCCCCGACGCCGCCGGCACCGCATCAGGTGCGATGGGGTTTTTGCAGATGGGGATCGGCTCGCTATTCTCGCAATTCGGCGCCTATCTCGGCGGCCATTTTGCAACGCCGGTGGCGCTCAACGCGGCCATCGTCGTTCTATCGGCCGCCTGCGCGTCGACCATGATTTTTCTTGTTCCCCGCCGCATCCTTTTGGTCAGCGAGGAGTTGATCGAAAAAGCGGAAGAGGAAGAGTCGGGGATGTTGTAGCGGCTGCTTCTTCAACCTCTCCCCGCTCTTTGCGGGGAGAGGTCGGAGGCGGCGCGAAGCGGCGACTCCGGGTGA
>DATBYN010000034.1:0-15022 GCA_036513695.1 Bradyrhizobium sp.
GACGAACGGCGCTTCAACGCCTTCGCCAAAACTTCGGCAGGCGGCACATGACCCGTCGGAGCGTTTGGTTGAGGTTGCTGCGTACGGCGAAGTCGTGTGGTCCTGGCATCCGTTGCTGATGTCAAGTCGGCGGAGGCGAAGTCGGCCCAACCGGGCTTAGACAAACCTTAATCCGTTGACGACGGTGACAAAAGGAATTCGTCGCCGGGGAGAGCGCGAAGGAAACCGTTAAAACCATTGCGCGGGGAAAGCCGGGTGATTTCCGGTGTACCTGTGGTGACTACCGTGTGCTTACTACCAATGCACACGGGCTGCGGGTGCAACGGGCACCCGGCTTTCCCTGCGCCCTCGATCGGGCGAAAGATTTTTGTAAAGCTCGGGCGCTACGCGCCGCGGGGACGTGAAACCGTGTTTGCCGTCATTGCAATGACGATCTTTGCTTTCACTGGGCGATGCATCCAACTATCTGATCCGGCGCGCTTTTCACCAACCATTCCACATCGCGGGAAACATATTCAACTCCGTTGAGATCGTCGGTCGTTGCCGTGATCATCACGTCGAGCAACATCAGCGAGGTCTCGAAATGGCGAAGATGCGGGCGATCGATGCTGCCGTGCGAATCCTGGAAAAGGAAGGCGTCGTGTGCGCGTTCGGTGTTCCCGGCGCCGCGATCAATCCGTTGTATTCGGCGCTGAAGAAACGAGGCTCGATCGAGCATTTCCTGGCGCGCCACGTCGAGGGCGCCTCGCACATGGCCGAAGGCTATACCCGCGCCAAGGCCGGCAATATCGGCGTTTGCATCGGCACATCGGGCCCGGCTGGCACCGACATGATCACGGGGCTTTATTCGGCGATATCAGATTCGATCCCGATCCTGTGCATCACCGGACAGGCGCCTCGCGCCCGACTCTACAAGGAAGACTTTCAGGCCGTCGATATCGAAGCGATCGCCAAACCCGTGACGAAGTGGGCGGTGACGGTGCGCGAACCGGCGCTGGTGCCGCGCGTCTTCAGCCAGGCGTTTCATGTCATGCGTTCGGGGCGACCGGGGCCGGTGCTGATCGATCTGCCGCTCGACGTGCAGCTTGCGGAAATCGAGTTCGACGACGAAACTTATGAGCCGTTACCCGTCTACAAGCCGGCCGCGACGCGCAGACAGATCGAGAAGGCGCTCGATATGCTCAATGCCGCCGAGCGCCCGCTGATCGTGGCGGGCGGCGGTGTCATCAATGCCGATGCATCCGACCTTCTGGTGGCCTTCGCCGAAATCGTCAACGTGCCGGTGGTGCCGACGCTGATGGGTTGGGGCGCCATTCCGGATGACCACGTGCTGATGGCGGGCATGGTCGGGTTGCAGACCAGCCACCGCTACGGCAATGCGACCATGCTGGAATCCGACTTTGTGCTCGGCATCGGCAACCGCTGGGCCAACCGGCACACCGGATCGATCGAGACCTACACCAAGGGCCGCACATTTGTGCATGTCGATATCGAGCCCACTCAAATCGGCCGCGTCTTCAATCCCGAACTCGGTATCGTGTCCGATGCCAGAGCGGCGCTCGAATTATTCGTCGCGGTCGCAAAGGAGCGTCGGAAATCAGGAAAACTGAAGGAGCGTCAGGCCTGGCCCGCGGCCTGCCAGGATCGCAAACGCACGATGCTGCGCAAGTCTAGTTTCGACAACGTCCCGATCAAGCCGCAGCGCGTCTATGAAGAGATGAGCAAGGCCTTCGGCCGCGATACCTGTTATGTCAGCGTGATCGGCCTCTCGCAGATCGCGGGCGCGCAATTCCTCGGCGTCTACCGTCCGCGCAACTGGATCAATGCCGGGCAGGCCGGCCCGTTGGGCTGGACGCTGCCGGCGGCGCTCGGCGTTCGCGCGGCCGATCCGGATCGCGAGATCGTCGCGCTCTCGGGCGATTACGACTTTCAGTTCCTGATCGAAGAGCTTGCGGTCGGTGCGCAATTCAAATTGCCCTATATCCATGTCGTCGTGAACAACTCGTATCTCGGATTGATCCGCCAGGCGCAGCGCGGTTTCGAGATGGATTATCATGTGCAGCTCTCGTTCGAGAACATCAACGCCCCCGAGCTTGGAGTCTATGGCGTCGATCACGTCGCGGTCGCCGAAGGTCTCGGCTGCAAGGCGATTCGTGTCACCGACCCGAAAGACGCGCAAGCCGCGTTCGCGACGGCGCGCGGATTGATGAAGCAGCATCGCGTGCCCGTGGTGGTCGAGTTCATCCTCGAACGCGTTACCAACATCGCGATGGGGACCGAGATCGACAACATCGTCGAATTCGAGGAGATTCTCGATTTGCCGGTCGACGAGACGCCGGTAAGCCTCGATGCGGCGCGGCGAGAGACGCTTCTGCCGGTCTGAGCCGTTTCACAACCGAGCAACATCCCTCGTGGACAATATTGGAAGTGACCATGCCAAAATTTGCCGCCAATCTCACCATGTTGTTCGGAGAAATGCCGTTCCTCGATCGCTTCGCCGCGGCCAAGGCCGCCGGCTTCAGCGGCGTGGAATATCTGTTTCCTTATGAGTTCGAAAAGGCCGCATTGCGCGAGCAGTTGCAGCAGCACGGGCTAACGCAGGTGCTGCACAATCTTCCCGCCGGAAACTGGACGGCTGGCGAACGGGGAATTGCTATTCTGCCGGATCGGGTGGATGAGTTTCGCGACGGCGTGGCGCAGGCGATCGACTATGCAAAGGCGCTCGACTGCCGTCAGGTGAATTGTCTGGTCGGGATCGCGCCGGCAGATGCCGACCAGTTGGCGTTGAACGAGGTGCTCGTGAACAATCTGCGGTTTGCTGCAGATGCCCTCGCGCGGCAACGCATTCGTCTGTTGATCGAGCCGATCAACACTCTCGACATTCCCGGTTTCTTCCTGAATGGGACAAGGCAAGCGGTTCAGGTCATCTCCGATGTCCGATCGGAAAATCTCTTTATCCAGTATGACATCTATCACATGCAGGTGATGGAGGGTGATATCGCGCGGTCCTTGCAAAAGCATCTGGCGCGCATCTCGCATGTCCAGCTCGCGGATAATCCAGGCCGCAACGAGCCCGGCACGGGCGAAATCAACTATCCTTTTCTATTTCGATATCTCGACCAGATCGGATATCGTGGCTGGGTTGGCTGCGAATACAAGCCGAGGACGACCACCGCCGAAGGCCTCGGATGGCACGCCATGCAGACCATGGACACCTGATCGAGCGGACAAGGGAAGATCAAAATGATTGATGTCGGTTTCATTGGCCTCGGCACCATGGGACGTCCGATGGCGGGCCATCTTTTGGCCGCGGGCCATCGCCTGTTCCTTCACGATGTCGTACCCGTGGCGCAAGAGCTTGTTGCGGCAGGCGGCATCGTCTGCAAATCCGGCAAAGAGGTTGCGAAGGAAGCCGATGCCGTCATCATCATGGTGCCGGATACGCCGCATGTGGAAGCGGTTCTGTTCGGCGCTGACGGTGTTGCGGAAGGACTGTCAAAAGGCAAGATCGTCATCGACATGAGTTCGATCTCGCCGCTGGCGACCAAGGAATTTGCAAAAAAGATCAACGCGCTCGGTGCCGATTATCTCGATGCGCCTGTTTCCGGTGGCGAGGTTGGCGCTAAGGCCGCGAGCCTCACGATCATGGTTGGCGGACCGGAACGGGCGTTCAGCACCATAAAACCCCTGTTCGAAAAGATGGGTAAGAACGTGACGCTCGTCGGCGGAAACGGCGATGGTCAGACGACGAAAGTCGCCAACCAGATCATCGTCGCGCTGACAATCGAGGCGGTCGGCGAGGCGCTGTTGTTTGCGTCGAAGGCCGGCGCAGACCCGAACCTCGTGCGGCAGGCGCTGATGGGGGGCTTCGCATCCTCGCGCATCCTTGAGGTGCACGGCGAACGCATGGTGAAGCGGAATTTTGATCCTGGCTTTCGCATCGAACTGCACCAGAAGGATCTCAACCTGGCGCTGGAGGGCGCCCGCGCCCTCGGCCTTTCGTTGCCCAATACCGCCGTGGCTCAGCAATTGTTCTCCTCCTGCGCGGCGCACGGCGGCAAGGCCTGGGATCATTCCGCGATGGTGAGGGCGCTGGAGATGCTGGCGAACCACGAAATTGGAAAGAGCTCCGCGCCGGCAAGGGAGAGCCGCAACGTTCCAGGGTAATCCGCCGTCGGTTGATAACTTGTTCCGCCCGAGTTCGATTTTTGGAACTGTTCGGGCGCGAAACCTTCGTTCGGTCTCGTTGTTGACCGATGTCAACAATTGACTGGAGGAAACATGAAGAACCACATTGCTGTCTCACTGATTGCGGCGTCGCTGTTTGCATCCAGCGCTGCGTTCGCTCAATCCACCACGGCGACGGGCGCCGCGAACGGCGCGCGTGCCGGCGGCGAAGTCGGCGGTCCGGTCGGCGAGATCGTCGGCGGCACGGTTGGTGCTGCCGTCGGCGCCGGTCTGGAAATCCCGAACGCCGTGATCACGTCCATTCAAGGGGAGCGCGCACCGTCAGTGACGGTACGGGAACGTGTCGTGGTGGGCGAGCCATTGCCGCCAACGGTCGAGCTGCGGCGGGTCCCGAATTACACCCAATATCGCTACGCGGTCGTCAATGACCGGCGCGTGATCGTCGAGCCGCGGACGCGCAAGATCATCAAGATCATTGAGTGATCGGATGATACGTCATTCCTCGCGGGACTTGCTCCCGCGGGGAATTTATCAGATCAGACGGCGTTGGCGCGGCGCGTGCGTTGCATGACCCAGTCGATGCCGGCCGTGACGGTGAGGCCGGCACAGGCCGCCAGCGCATCGACGACAAAATCCTCAAATCTTGCATGCCTTCCCGGCACCCAGAGCTGCAGAACCTCGAGTACACCGATCATGACGACCGATGTTATCGAGGTGAGCAGCCGATTTCGCGAATACGCAAAACCAAATGCGAGACCGATCAGCACGAATGCGAGCGTGTGCTCGCCATTTTGACCGAGGTCGGAATGCGGCCGGGCGCTCGGCGGTCCTAGCGTAGCGAAGGTGACGGCGGCGGCCAAAAGCCAGGCGAGAATTCTCAAGATGGTTGTCATCGTGCTCCGATAACACGATTCATCGCGTCGATATCCAGTCACGTGAATGCGCGTTGCTCGTGTAGTTAACAGCGATGCCGGCTTAGTTAATGTAGCCACGTCACAGCGCCTGCCGTGCGCCGAGGCCAATCATAAAGCGCTCTCTGATCTGCACGGGATCCCGGCGGGTGGTTCCGACCCCCGGCTTGTCGTCGATGCGCACCCCGATCAACGTCGGCCCGGAGGCCGACAGGGATTGATCGACCAGGCGCTCGAAGTCGTCTTCGTCGGCGGCCCAGGCGCTGTTGGAAAGACCGCAGCCGATCGCAACCGCGACGAGATCCGACACCGACGCGGCAGGGGTCGGCTGCGCACCGGTGATCTGGTAAACGCCGTTCTCCATAAGAATCATGGTGAGGTTTTGCGGCTTGAGCGTCGCAATCGTCGACAGGCACCCCATCTGCATCAACAGCGAGCCATCGCCCTCCAGCGCAAACACGCGGCGCTTCGGCTGCGCCAGCGCGACGCCGAGCGCAATCGGGAAGGCGAGCCCCATGCTGCCGAGCATATAAAAATTCTGCGGGCGATGGCCGGCGGCCCAAAGGTCGAAATTGGTGTTGCCGATGCCGCCGACCACGGCTTCCTCGTTCTTCAATTTCGCGACCAGCCGCGACGTGAGGTCGAAGCGGTTCATCACCTTGGTGTTGCGGGCAGGGGTGCTGGTTGCTGTGCTCATCTGCTCGCTCACTTGTCGAAGACTTTGCCGCCGGTCAAAAGCGGCGACAGGATCAGCGCCACCGGCGCTTGCGTGGTGATGGCCTGCTTGATCGATCGATCGATGATGAACTCGAACTCGTCGAGCCGGGTGATGGTGTGATGCTCCATCGCCAGTGAATCGAGCACCGGCCGCATGGTGCGACAAACCAGCGACTGCCCGTAGTTAAATTCGCCGAGCGTGCCGCGTTCGGAGACGAACATGATCAGCGGGATCTGATAGGGGATCGCGAGCGACGCCAGCACATTCGCCAGGGTCGCAAAACCGGAGGTCTGCATCAGCACGGCGCCCTTCAGGCCGCCCATCCACGCCCCGGAAACGATGCCGACCGCCTCTTCCTCGCGCGCGGTGGGGAAGGTCGTGAAGAACGGATCGGCGTGAATATTCTTGATCAGCGTCGTCAGCACCCGATCGGGCACATAAGGCACCAGGCGAATGTCGTTGCGCTTGAGCGTTTGCAGCACCACCTCGTGCCAGCTTCGGGTCGAGGTTTGTTCCTCGGCGGCCGTCATCGATCACTCCCTCCGATAGGCGTTCAGCGTCGCAATACGTCATCGCTGACGTTCGTAGCCGTAGCAGTCAGCCTTGACCTGATCAACAAAATTGTCAACAATATTGGACATAAAATATCTGACACCGCTGGGGGTGTCAGGTTGGCAATTTCGTAAGCGGTGGTTGATGGAGACGCACGTAGCCAAGCAGGGTGACCAGGGCGATGTGGCGGTGCGCCTGCGCGAGTTCATTGCGACCGGACGGTTCGTGCCCAACGAGCGTTTGGTCGAGGCGGACCTTGCGACGGCGCTGCAAACCAACCGTGCCAACGTCCGGATCGCGCTGGCGATGCTGGACCAGGAGGGTCTCGTCATTCGCGAGCGCAACCGCGGTGCGCGGGTCCGCCTGGTGTCCGATGTCGAGGCGATGGAAATCGCCGATGCGCGACGTGCGCTCGAAGGCGTCGTCGCACGGCAGGCTGCTGCGTGTGCCGGCAAAGCGGATGCCATTAGTCTGCGCAGGATCGTCACCGGCATGCGGAAGGCGTACGCCGCCTCAGACTTCATCCAGGTGTCGCGGCTGAACGGGCAGCTGCATGCGGAGATTCAACGCATCGCCGGCAATAAGACGGTGGCGAGATTGCTGGAGACGTTGAAATCGCAGATCGTTCGACAGCAATACCGCGCCATCCTGCTGCCCGGCAGGGCCAAGGCTTCGGTACGGGAGCATGTCGCAATCGTTGCAGCGATCTGTGCTGGTGACGAGACGGCCGCCGAAGCCGCGATGCTGCGGCACATGGACGGCGTGATTGCAGCGCTGAAACAGGCGATCGCGCTGAATGCAGGAATGGTATGAGGGGCGGGAACTCCGGGCGAACGGTTGCAAACCGGGACAAGATACAGACGGCATAATCAATAATAAGACAGTAAGGCAGTGGGATCATGGGCAAATGGCTGAGGATGTGTGCGGTTGTCGCGGCGGCGGTGCTGAGCTCGGGCGCCGCGTCGGCGCAGAGCGGATTTCCATCAAGACCCGTGCATATTTTCGTGCCCTATGCCGCCGGCGGCGGCGTCGATATTCTTGCCCGCACGCTGGGCGAGGTAGTCTCCCGGCAATGGGGGCAGGGCGTCGTCGTTGAGAACCGTCCCGGTGCGGGCGGCATGGTCGCGTCGCAGGCGCTCGCGAAATCGGCGCCGGACGGATACACCCTGATTGTCGTCGCCAGCGGCCACGCCACCAACCCGTTCCTGTACCCCAAACTGCCCTACGACACGTTCAAGGATTTTACTCCGATCTCGCTGTTGGCCTCGTCGCCCAATATCCTTTTGGTGCGTGCGGATTCCCCGTTCAAGACGGTGGCTGACGTGATCGCGCAGGCGCGCTTAAAACCGGGGAGCCTGTCCTTTGCCCATGCCGGGAACGGAACCTCGACGCATCTCGCCGGCGAGCTCTTGAAGAATCTCGCCAAGATCGATCTCGAGGCGATCCCCTATAAGGGCGGCGCGCCTGCGATCAACGATCTCTTGGGCGGGCAAATTGCGATGTCATTCAACAACGGTCCGGAATCGGTCGGGCAGCTTGAGGCGGGCACCGTCCGTGCGCTCGCCGTCACCACCGGCGCGCGCGCGTCGTTTCTGCCAGATGTGCCGAGCATGGCCGAGACCGTGCCGGGCTACGACACTGAAGTTTGGTGGGGATTGCTCGGACCGGCCGGCATGCCGGCCGACCTCGTGGAAAAACTCGCGCATGATTTTGTCGCGGCCTTGAATACTGATTCCGTAAAGCAGCGGCTGACAAAACTCGGCGCCTCGCCGATCGGCAGCACATCGCGGCAATTCGACGAAAAGATTCATGCCGATTATGAGAAATGGGGGCCGATCATCAAGGCCGCCGGCATGAAGGCGGAATGAGACAAATGATCCCCGCCTGCCTGCCGCCGCGCGATGTCAGTAAGCCCAAACTGCCGCCGCCGTCTGATGCCTGCGACACGCATGCCCATGTGTTCGGGCCCGCAGTGCAGTTTCCTTATGCGGACGACCGCAGCTATACGCCACCGGACGCGCCGCTCGAAAAATATCTGGGCATGCTCGACGCTGTCGGCTTTGCGCGCGGCGTGCTGGTGCAAGGCAGCGCCCACGGCCGCGACAATTCCGCGATGCTCGATGCGCTGGCGCGCCAGCCCGATCGCCTCCGCGGCGTCGCGGTCGCGGAAGCCGACATCTCGCCGGCGACCTTGCGAGAATGGGACCGTCTCGGCGTCCGCGGCTTGCGCTTCAATCATTTCTTCCGCGACGGACAATTGCATTACCGCGGCGGCGTGCCGCTGACCGCGGCGCAAGCGCTCGCGCCTCTCATGGCCGAACTTGGATGGCATCTTCAGCTCTGGATCGACGTCAAGGATTTGCCCGAGACGATCCCGGTGTTGAAAGCGATCGGCCTGCCCGTCGTGGTCGATCATATGGGCCGCACCGATGCCCACGCCGGCACGGCGACGGCAGGCTTTCAGTCGCTGCTGCGCGCGGTCGGTGACGGCTGGTGCTGGGCGAAATTGTCGGGCGCCCATCGCTTGAGCCGCGACGCGCCCGATTATCCTGATGCGCGGCCGTTTCATGAAGCGCTGGTGCTGGCCAATCCGGAACGGCTGGTCTGGGGCGGCGACTGGCCGCATCCGCGCGTCGAAGGCGAGATGCCCGACGCTGGGCATCTGTTCGAATTGTTTCAGATGTGGACGCCGGCCCGCAGGACCCAGCACCGCATCCTCGTCACCAATCCCGCCAAGCTCTACGGCTTCCCGAACTGAAAGTCGCATCGAAAAATGTCCGTCAACAATAAGCGCGTGTTCTACGTCAAATATCTGGCGAACGAGATCTATGCCGACATCCTGCGGGCGCGTCCCGACGTGCGGCTCGACCGGCTCGAGAACGAAAGCCCCGAGGATGTTTCGGCCCCGATCCTGGCCGCCGCGCATGCCTATCAGATCGGCGCGGCGCGCGATGAACTGGCAAAGCATTTCCACGTCGATGCCGACTTGCTGCGGCGGGCGCCGAACCTCCTGATCGTCTCCAGCAACGGCGCGGGCTACGATCCCGTCGATGTCGAGGCTTGCACCGCGGCCGGCGTGCTGGTGGTCAATCAATCCGGCGGCAATGCGCATTCGGTCGCCGAACACGCACTTGCGATGCTGCTGACGCTTTCAAAGCGTATCATCCAGGCCGACCGCACCTTGCGGCGCGAGGCCAATGTCAACCGCAACGCCCTGATGGGCACCGAGGTGCAGGGCAAGACCATCGGCATTGTCGGGCTCGGCAATGTCGGCCGCCGCATCGCCGCGCTCTGCAACGGCCTGCTCGGCATGAAGGTGCTGGCTTATGATCCCTATCTGTCGGCCCCTGAGATGGCGGCCCGCGGCGGCGACAAGGTCGAGCTCGACGAATTGCTGCGCCGCTCGGACTACGTGTCGATCTCCTGTCCGCTGACAAGAGAGAGCCGCGGCATGATCGGCGCGCGTGAATTCGCGCTGATGCAGAGGCACGCCTATTTCATCACCACCGCGCGCGGCTTCATCCACGACGAAGCGGCGCTGACTGAGGCGCTGCGCGACAAGCGCATCGCCGGCGCCGGGCTCGACGTCTGGGCCAAGGAGCCGCCGCCGCCGGACCATCCGCTGTTGCAGTTCGACAATGTGCTGGCGAGCCCGCATACCGCAGGGGTCACGACGGAAGCGCGGGCAAATATGGGCCGGATTGCCGCCGAGCAGATGCTCGACGCGTTGGACGGCAAGCGGCCGCCGCGTATCATCAACCCCGAGGTCTGGCCCGACTACGCCAGGCGTTTTGAACGGACGTTTGGGTTCGCGCCGGGATAGGCGCGCGGCACGCCTTTGGCGGAGAAGATTTCGACCGCCGCCGAACTTGTTAAGGCAAAAAAACCACTGCCATCAAGTGCCCGGACGATGGCCGCATTGCTATTTTCGCGGCGATCTCGACACGCCCCCTTAGGCGGGACCATGTACTGGTCGCGCGCCCTTGTTCGCGGACCGATTGTTCCGCCGGCACGAGAGGAATTGGCGATATGCGACAGTTGGGCTCATTGCTGCGCTCCACGCGGTCCCGGATCGGACGGCAACTCGCCGTGATCGTTGCCATTGCCGCCGCCAGCCTGCCTGCGGCCGGCGCCTAAGCTGCTTTGAGCTAGCTCAAGCCGCAATCGGCCCCTCGATCGATTGCCACAACACCCCGAGGCTGTCTGCGACCTTCTTGTTGGTGAGGCCCGAAGTCGGTCATTTGCAGAGTCTTTCAGCCGCGATGGAAACTTCCGCAGTGCCTCATCTCAGACATCTGGTGTGAAGCGGTCCTCACTGATCTTGACGGGGATGGACAGCCGGAAATCCTGCTCTTCAATTCTCCGAACGGTGTTGCCGCGGCCTTCAAGAAGGGGCTTGCCGACGCGAGCTGGAGCTATCTCGGCCGTGTCGCCAACGCGAACTGTCCTGGCGTCCGCGACGCACTCCACGCCGGTCACTTCGAAACGACCCAGCCGGCGCTGAAGGAGATCACTGCGAACGGCCAGCGCCTGTTCATCAGTACGGATTGCGTGCCGGTGCCGTCAAGGTAACGACGTGCAATCGTCACAGTGCCCGATAATCAGACGCGCGTTCACGCGGCGATCGCTCCATCGATCGGTTGACAGGCGAGGCCAAGACTGTCGGCGACCGCCTTGTTGGTGATGCGGCCGCGGTGAACGTTCAGGCCTGCCGCGAGATGCGGGTCTTGCCTCACGGCTTTGAGGCCATCGCGGGCCAGCGCCAAACCGAACGGCAGCGTTGCGTTGTTCAGCGCCTGGCTCGAGGTGAGGGGGACTGCGCCGGGCATATTGGCAACGCAGTAATGGATGATGCCGTCGACCTGATAGGTCGGATCGGCGTGGGTGGTGGCGTGAGACGTTTCAAAACAGCCGCCCTGATCGATCGCGACGTCCACCAGCACCGAACCCTGCTGCATCGATTTCAGCATCTTTCGCGTGACCAGTTTTGGCGCGCTGGCGCCGGGGACGAGAACGGCGCCGATCACGGCATCGGCTGAAAACACTTCCTGCTCGATCGCCTCGATGGTCGGAAAGCGGGTGCGCACTCGCCCCGAAAACATCTCGTCGAGCTCGCGCAAACGCGCGATCGACCGGTCCAGCACCGTGACCTCCGCGCCGAGCCCGACGGCCATCCGTGCCGCATGGGTGCCGACCACCCCACCGCCGATCACGACCACACGAGCCGGCGCGACACCCGGCACACCGCCGAGAAGGATGCCCCGGCCGCCGGCGCTGCGCTTCAGCGCGGCACCCGCGGCTTCGATCGAAAGTCGTCCCGCGACCTCGCTCATAGGCGCGAGCAGCGGCAGGTGTCCTTTGGCATCGGTGACCGTCTCATAGGCGATTGCGGTGCAGCCGGATTCCATCAGGCCTTTGGCCTGCTCCGGATCGGGCGCCAGATGCAAATAAGTGAAGAGGATCTGGCCCTCGCGCAGTTGCGGCCATTCGCGCGGCTGCGGCTCCTTCACCTTCACGATCATGTCGGCATTGGCGAAAATCTCGGCAGCGGTTTCCGCGATGCCGGCTCCGGCCTTGCGGTAGACCTCATCGCTCGCGCCGATGCCGGCACCGGCGTTGGTCTCGACCACCACGCTGTGACCGTGCTCGACATATTCGCGAACGGCGCCGGGGGTCAGGCCGACGCGGTATTCATGGACTTTGATTTCCTTTGGCACACCGACGCGCATCGCTGGACACTCCCTGGTTTGCCGATCCCGACCCATATGTAAGGACGATTCGGGTTTGAATCCTTGCGGATTTGGTGCATTAATCGGCCCATTATCGTTGGAAATCTTCACGATTTTCAAGTTTTGCGCAGGAATCAGAACCAATGAGCCTCGATCACATCGATACCACCATCCTGTCGGAACTCACGGTCAACGCCCGCGCCAGCCAGGTGGAGCTCGCCGAACGCGTCGGGCTCTCGAGCACGGCGATCGCACGGCGGCAGAAGGTGCTGGAGGAAGAAGGTTTTATCCGCGGCTATCAGGCCGTGCTGGATTTGTCGCGCTTCGGTCTCACCACCACCGTTCTGGTCAGGGTCACGCTCGAAAGCCAGAATGAGGACGCGCTAAGATCGTTCGAAGCAGCCGTGATCGACTGTCCATCGGTGGTGCGATGTTTCCTGATGTCGGGCAGCGACGACTATATCGTCATCGTGATGGCGCGCGACATCGAGGATTTCGAGCGCATTCACCGCACCGAGCTATCGCGTCTGCCGCGGGTGGCGCGGATTCAATCGAGCTTTGCGATGCGCGAGGTTGTGAACCGCGCGGTGCCGCCGGTGATCTTTGGCGGCCCGCGAAAGCGAAGCAGGAAATGAGGATTCTGGTTCGCAACGGCTGTAGCTGCGCGCGTTTAGGTCCGCAGCGGCATGAACCTGAGCGAAAAGCGCGCGCCCTTGGGGCGGCGATTTTCCAGCGTGATGGTCGCGGAATGTAGTTCGGCGATGCGTTGGACGATCGATAGCCCGAGACCCGTGCTGCCGGGCTTCCGGCGATCGCGCCGCCAGAAGCGCTGGAAAATCAGGTTTTTCTCCTCATCGGCGACGCCCGGCCCGTGATCGGCGACGCTGACCGTGCCGTTGTCCTCGACGACGAATTCTACCGTCGTTCCGGGGGCGGTGTGGTTGATGGCGTTTTCGGCAAGATTGCGGATGGCGCGGTTCAGCATCTCCGGACTGCCCTTGACCCAGACCGGCTGGTCCACGCCCAACAGCGCGACGTCCTTGCCTTGCGCCAACGCCAGCGGCGCCACAAACTCCGCGACCTCGGCGGCGACCGATCGAAGATCGGCTTTTTCGCTTGGATCGATCACGAACGAATCCAGTTCCGCGATGTCGAGCAATTGGCTGATGATATGCGCCATGCCATCAACGTCCTGACGCAAGGCCTCGCTCATTTTCTCGTCTTTCAAAAGGTCCAGACGGGTTCGGAGGATACTCAAGGGCGTGCGCAGTTCGTGCGCGGCATCCGCGGTGAAATCGCGCTGAATCCTAAAACCCTCCTCGAGCCGGTCGAGCGCGCGGTTCACGGCCGAAACAAGCGAGCGTACCTCTTGCGGAATCTCTTCGGTCGGCAAGCGAAGGTCGGTGCGCGTCGGTCCGATTTTGCTGGCGATCTCGGAGGCCTGTCGAAGCGGCCGCAGCGCGCGGCGGAAGATCGCAATATCGGCGATCAAGAGCACCAACAGGATCGGCAGCGTAATCCATCCGACATTCCTGTAGAAATCCGCGACGATATCGTCGATCAGCACATCGCGATTGGCGAGATCCTCGCCGGCCTGGATCCATACGATCTGGTCGCCGACGGTCTTCTTGATGCTGGCGCCGGACACGGTGGCATCGCCCCGCCGCTGCTGCAAGAACTCGACATCGCTGGATCCGGTGTCGGCCGGGAACAGCGCGGCGTGATCGCCGAGCGACGAAAACAAAACGCGACCCTTGCCATCGATCACCGCATAGGAATAGCGCCCATACGGCTGCGAATAGAGCCCGAGCAGGTCTTGCGGAAGTTTTAGCTCCAGGCTGCCGTCGGGCAGCGCCCGCAGATGTTCACCGACTGAAACCGCCTGTTCCTGCATCGCCTTGTCGTGAATGTTGTTGGTCGCATAGCTCAACAACCACGACAGGGCGAGCGACATGAGAATGGAGGTGATGACAACAGCAACGACATGCAGGAAGACGATGCGCGAAAGGATCGACTTGAACCGGAACACCCTATTTTTCCTCTGCGATCAGGTATCCGACGCCGCGGATAGTGTGAACCTGGACCTTGGCGCCACGCTCCGAGAGCTGCTTGCGCAGACGGTGCACGTACACCTCGATCGCGTTGGAGGCGACCTCGCCCGAATGTCCGAAGATATGGTCTTCGACCTGCTTCTTGGACACCACGCGCCCCTTGCTGCGCATCAATAGTTCAAGCACCGCGGTTTCGCGGGCCGACAGCACCTGCGGCTGGTCGTCGATCGAGGCTTGCCGGTTTTGCGTATCGAATTCGAGATTGGCGATGCGCAGCGAGCTGCCGACCAGACTGCCGGGCCGCCGCAATTGAGCTTCCAGCCGCGCCAGCAGCTCCTCGAGCGCGAACGGTTTTACCAGGTAATCGTCCGCGCCGCTGCGCAGGCCCTGGACGCGATCGTTGAGGCCGCCGCGCGCGGTCAAGACCAGGATGGGAATTGGATTGTTTCGGTGCCGCAGATCGCGCAGCAAGGTCAGGCCATCTCCGTCCGGCAGTCCGAGGTCGAGGATAAGGCCGGCGTAGAACGTGGTTCGAAGCACTGCGCTCGCTTCCTCAAGCGTGGACAGCACGTCGATTTCATAGCCCGCCGTTTGCAGGCCTTTTGTCAGAAGCTCGGCGAGCTGTTCGTTGTCCTCGACGACCAACAAACGCATATTCGATTACCTGACAGTTGCGGCCGTGCCCGGGTCCTGAGATGCTTCAGGGAACCACGGAAAGCAGCGGCCGGCCTGACCACATGATCTGAAATGCTGGTGTAAGCAAGCGCTCCCCGAGTCTTGGGATGCTGATGACGGGCATCAAAAACCTGCCGGGAGAGCTCAATCCAGCGCCAGCGGACGAGTTGTCGCAGTCAATTAACTATTGCTGATAAT
>DATBYN010000035.1:0-2585 GCA_036513695.1 Bradyrhizobium sp.
CTCGAAAAGAACAAGTGGATGCAGTTCAAGTCGATCGGGCAGATCGCCGAGAAGCAGGGTAAGCGCGTGATCGACGCTTTCCTCGACCTCGTCATCGAGGAGAAGCTCGAAACCCGCTTCTTGCAGGCCGAGAACAATGTCGATGACGAAGCGCTGACAAAGATCCTGACCCATCCCAATGCGGTGATCGGGCTCGGCGACGGCGGCGCGCACGTCCAGTTCCACGGCGGCTATGGCTATCTGACCAAGCTCCTCGGCGAATGGGTGCGCGAGAAGCAGGTAATGACCCTGGAGCAGGCGGTGCGGCGGCTGACCTTCGACTCGGCCTCGACCTTCGGGCTCTACGACCGCGGCCTGTTGCGGCCCGGCATGGCGGCCGATGTCGTGATCTTCGACCCGGCGACCGTGAAATGCGGCCACGAGGTCGTCGTCCGCGACTTCCCGAAGGGTGCCTGGCGCATCAAGGAGCCGGCCGAGGGCATCTTCGCCACAATCGTCAACGGCCAGGTGCTGTACGACGAAGGCAAGCACACCGGGGCATTGCCCGGCCGCGTGCTGCGCAACACGTATTGGCACGCCAACCGGGCGTAGACCCTCACCCGCCTCGCGGCGCTCAGCACCCTCTCCCTCACCGCGGGAGAGGGTGGCATCGATGCCTGGGCCGTGCTGGCCGACCATATGCACTGCTTGTGGACGAAGATCGTCCCCGGCAGCGTTCGAGGCGGAATGCGCTGCGCTTTTCCGCCCGACGCTTGCTGGCATTGAGCAGGTTGTGCAGTGCACGAGAAAAATGACGGCTTTGCCGAAAGTGGAGAACTCTATGCCAGACGCGATCCCACCTCGTCCAGCGGCTGCATCGCCGCTCGGCTGGACCGGCGACATCACGCGCGTGCCGTACTGGGTCTATCGCGATCCGAGCTTGCTCAAGCTCGAGCAGAACCGGATCTTTGAAGGACCTGTTTGGAATTTCCTTTGTTTTGAAGATGAGATTGCTGAGCCCGGCGACTGGCGTACTACCGTCGTTGGACGGATGCCGGTCGTAGTTGCCCGTGATACCGACGGATCGATCTCGGCGTTTGAGAATCGCTGCGCGCATCGGGGCGCCCTCATCTGCCTGGATAACGCCGGCACCGGCGCCAGGGATTTTCAATGCGTTTACCACGCGTGGCGATATGACCTGCGCGGCAATTTGCAGTCCGTCGCCTTCCGACGCGGGGTAAACGGCAAGGGCGGGATGCCGCCCGGCTTCAAGTTGGAGGAGCATGGTCCGCGGCAACTGCGGGTGACGACACTCCACGGCCTCGTTTTTGGCACGTTTTCCGACGCAACCCCGGCCATTGGGAACTTTATCGGCCCGGAAGTGCTGGCGCGGTTCGACCGCATCCTCGGCGGCCGGAAGATCGAGATCATCGGCCGCTTCGTGGAAGTGCTGCCGAACAACTGGAAGATGTATGCGGAGAACGCGCGCGATTCGTACCATGCCAGCTTGCTGCATTTGTTTTTCGCGACGTTCAAGCTTAACCGGCTCAGTCAAGGCGGTGGTCTGGTCGTCAGCCCAAACGGCGGTTGCAGCGTTTCGGAGACCATTGCGCCGACAGTGACTGAAGACGAGACCTATGCTGGAATGCGATCCGTCGACGAAGACTTCAAGCTGGAAGACGTCAGCTTGATCGAGGTGGTCGACGAGCACCCAGACCGCGTTCGCCATCAGATCGTTACGGTATTTCCAAACTTCGTCCTGCAGAAGACCCAAAATGCCATGGCACTCCGGTTCTTTACGCCCAGGACCGGGGATCGCACCAACCTGGAGTGGATCTATTTCGGCTACGCCGACGACACGCCGGATATGCGCCGGCGTCGGCTCAGGCATCTGAATCTGGGGGGCCCGGCCGGTTTCGTGTCGATGGAGGACGGTTGCGTCGGCGGTTTCGTGGAACGCGGCATTGCGACGGCAGAGGATGAATCCGCGATCGTGGAAATGGGGGGCGGCGGCATCGAAAGCCAGGATACCCGCGCGACCGAGGCCGCGGTGCGCGGTTTCTGGTCGATGTGGCGAAGGATGACTGAATTATGAGCGCACTGTTGCGGACTGCGGAACTTAACGCGACCTATGCCGCGGCCATCGACAGTGACCGATTGGAAATTTGGCCGGATTTTTTTGTCGCCGACTGCCTATACAAGATCACATCAAGCGAAAACTACAAGCGTGGCTACAGCGCCGGCATCGTCTATGCGGACTCCCGAGCAATGCTCCGCGACCGGGTTACTGCCCTCCGGACTGCCAATATCTACGAACGGCAGAACTATCGCCACATCATCGGCCTGCCGGTGATCGTCTCGAGCGGCGCAGATGACATCACCGCCGAAGCGCCATTCCTCGTCATCCGGATCATGCGGGATGGAGGGACGGATCTGTTCGCGACAGGTGTCTATTTGGATAAGATACGTGACGAGGCTGGGACCCTGCGTTTTGTCGAACGTCTCGTGGTCTGCGACAGCAGCCATTTCGATACGCTGCTGGCCATTCCGCTGTGAGCGTCCGGTGATCCCATGCCGGCGCCGGCGCCGGTCGCCTGAACAGGAGA
>DATBYN010000036.1:0-2470 GCA_036513695.1 Bradyrhizobium sp.
TTGATGCGACATTTGACTATCGCCCGTCAACGGTCCAGCAACGCTTCCTGCATGCCGCGTATTCCGGCATACGAACTATTGTTAAGGCTGGAATGCTTGTATGACCGTAAGGCGCCGCGCTAGATTGGCCGCGAAAAGTCAAGAAAATCGGGAGGAATTTATGATGAAGATGACGGGAGCGGTGTTGCTTGCGGGTTTTGCCCTTGCCGCGCCGGCGTTTGCCGCGGATGCTCCGGCGGAGATCAAGATCGGCACGCTCTACGCGTCATCCGGACGTTATGCCTCGATTTCGATGCCGGTGTTCAGCGCGCTCAAACTGTGGGCCGACCAGAAAAACGCAGACGGCGGGGTCTATATAAAAGCGTTCGACAAGAAGTTCCCCGTCAAACTTGTCGCCTATGACGACCAGAGCAACACTGCGACTGCCTCGACGCTCTACAATCAGCTCATCACCCAGGACAAGGTCGATCTGTTGGTCGCGGATTCCGGCTCGGTGCTGACCGCGCCGGCGGTTGCGATCGCCCGCGACCACAAAATGTTCCTGTTCGACCAGACCGGCACCGGCGCCAGCTTTTTCTCCAAAGACAACCCCTACATTGCGCTGATGGCGGACCCGGTCTCCACCGTCTGGCCGAAGCCGGTTGCGGACTTCATATCGCATGACGGTCCGGGCCTCGGCATCAAGAAAATCGCCATTCTTTACTCGACCAACGAATTCACGGGCACGCAGGCCAACGCGTTCCGCAAATTCGTGAAAGATTCCGGCGCGCCGATCGAGATCGTCTACGACCAGGGCGTCCCGACCGAGACCACGAACTACACCGTCATCATCAACAACATCAACAACACCCAGCCGGACGCAGTGATCCATTTCGGCTACGCGCCGAACGACATCGCGTTCTTGCGCAACGTTGCCGATGTCGGCATCAAGTTCAAAATGCTGTTCGCGATCTATGCCGGCATCGAGACCGAGCTTCTGGAGAAGAACGTCGGCGAGAAGGCGCTCGAGCACGTCTTCACCTATGTGCCGCCCTCCGAGCTGAACTACCCGGTCAATTTCGGAATGACCATGAAGGAATATAAGGCCGCCTGGGAGAAGAAATATCCCGATGGCAAGATCGAGTTCGGCTTCAATGCCACCGCCGGATACACGACCGGGCTGATCATCGAGAAGACGCTGTCGGTCGCGGCCAGCCTCGATCAGCTCGAGCTGCGCCGGGCGGTGTTCAGCCTGTCCGGCGAGCTCAAGACGCTCGACGGCACCTTTGCGCTCGACGAGATGGGCGGGCAGATCGGCGAGTTGACGCCGCTCGGGCAACTCGAGCTCGACGAGCGCGAGCACCTAAAATTCATCTCGATCTATCCGCACGAAACCGCTACCGGCAAGCCGGTCTATCCGGCTCCATGAGGCTAGTGCAGTTGACGAAAGGGAAGCCGGGGGCACGGCGCTGACATGTTGACTTACGCGCTGGTCGCCGGCGTCCTCTTCGGTCTGTATTTCAGCCTGGTCGGGATCGGCCTCAATCTCGTGTTCGGCGTCATGCGCATCGTCAACCTTGCGCATGGCGATATCCTGATGCTCGGCGCGTTCGTTGCCTTCGGCGTGGTGACGCTGGCCGGCATCGATCCGTTGTTCGCGGTGCCGCTCGCCTTCGTGATCTTCGTCGCCGCCGGCCTGTTGCTGTATTGGGTGCTGGTGCCGCGGCTGCAGGGTTCGGTGAACCCGGAGATGCTGTCGATCATCCTGTTTTTCGGCCTGTCGCAGGTGATCGAGGCGATCACCACGATCTTCGCGGGCACCAGCGAGCGTTCGATCCAGAGCCGCACGCTCGGCACGGTGTTTTCGACCATCAAAATAAAACTGTTCGGCGGCAAGCCCGGCGCGGCGGGGCCGGTCCAGATATTCG
This sequence comes from Bradyrhizobium sp., assembly GCA_036513695.1. GTDB lineage: Bacteria > Pseudomonadota > Alphaproteobacteria > Rhizobiales > Xanthobacteraceae > Bradyrhizobium. The sequence goes on from DATBYN010000036.1 coordinate 1,908, forward strand.
GGCAGGGGTTCCCAACGCCTTGGGTGATTGCGGCGATCACCAGTCTGATCGCGATCGCGCTGGTGTATGTCTATCTGTACCGCACCCGGCTCGGCACCCTGACCCGCGCGGTGATGTCGCGGCGTGACGAGGCGCTCGCAACCGGCATCGATGTCGATCGCGTCTCGGCCGCGGCCTTCGGCATCGGGCTGGGCTTAGCGGCGGTCGCCGGCGTGTTCGCGCCCTTCATGTTCGGATCGGTGACGCCGGCGTTCGGCGCCGATGCCACCGTGACCTCCTTTGCCATCGTGGTGCTGGGCTCGCTCGGCAATCCCTTAGGTACTGCGCTCGGCGGCGTGGTCTACGGCATTTGCTACATGGTGGTGCAGACTTATCTCAGCTCGTGGGCCGACCTTTTGCCCTACGTGCTCCTGATCTTCATTCTGCTGCTCCGTCCCAGCGGTCTGCTCGGAAGGCGGGTGCGTGTTGCCTAACGCTTTGAGACACATGCTGTTCATCGCCGTACCGCTGCTTGCACTCTTCGCGGTGCTCCCGGGCGTCTATCAAAACCATTTGCTGCTGTT
>DATBYN010000037.1:0-4101 GCA_036513695.1 Bradyrhizobium sp.
TTTTCAAATTGGCGAGACCGATTTCAAAATCCTTGCCGATCATGTTGTCCAGGTTGATGAAAACTTGCATCACCTTGGACATGAACGACGCCGGGCCATGCATCAGCCATGTCAGATTGGTAGCATCGCCCTGCGGCAGCATTGTGAACTCGGCCGTGTTGTGGCCTTCGAACGGCGTGAAGAAATCGAGCTTGATCACGATTTTCGAAGGCACCGTCGTATCCAGGATTTCCATCCGGCCGGAGCCGACATTCTTGTTGCCGTCCCACGCATAGACCGCGCCCTTGCCGCTTGCTGCGCCATCATAAGTACGCTTCATCGCGGGATCCTTGGTCTCATAGGGCGACCACGTTCCCCATTGATGGAAGTCATTGATCAATGGAAAGATTTTTCCCGGCGGCGCCTTGATCATGGTGGCGCGCTGAATGCTGAAAATGTTCGGCTTGGTCGCGGCAAGAATGACGATGATCGCAATCGCGATGGCAAGCACGACGGCGATGATGGCAATGATCTCAATCATGTAAATCTCCTTAAGCCGTAGAATGTCAGCGAGGCCGCTCAGCGCCGAAAGGGCAATAAGGTGCGCAAACTTCCGTCGCGCAACCACAGCCCGCCCCACACCATCAGCCCGAGATAGAACCCGAACAGGATGTGCGTAAACAACGGACTGCCGATCCGCACATGCGATGCCATCGCGCCGCCGAGATATCCGGTCAAGAGGATCGCACCGACGAACGAGGTCGGCGGGATCGCATAGAGAACCGTGCAGACGATCGAGATGACACCCAGGCTTCGCGCCAGAGTTTCGCTCGAACCATAGCCGATCCGGTCCATCGTTTCCGTGACAACCGGCCATGGCACCAGCTTGATGGCGCCGTCGAACAGCATGAACAGAATGACGAGACCGCTGAGAACGCGGCCCAACCAGAGCGCGGGTTTCGAGACTGGCGCTGTCTGCGCAAGCGTCGGCATGGCTGTCTCCCGAGGGAATTGGTGATCCATGCCTTTAAGACGATCGACATGGGGGCGGGACGACAGGAGGAACGAAAAATTTTTGATAGTTTCGACAGGCCGGTGCGCCTCTTCCCTTCTCCCCTTGTGGGAGAAGGTGGCTGCGATGCGGCGCATCGCAGCCGGATGAGGGGTCTGCGTCCCTCACCCGCCTTCGATGCTTCGCATCTCAGGCACCCTCTCCCGCAAGGGGAGAGGGCGGAACTGCGCAAGGGGAGAGGCAAGGAAAGCGCTACTACTTCGCCTTGGCGCCGCGCGGCTGGCTGTCGCGCATCAGGCGATCGAGATGCATCCGGATGTGGGCGGCTTCGGCGGACGTAGTCGCCAGCGCGATAGCCCGGTCGAACGCGACACGCGCTTCGTCATTGCGGCCAAGCTGCATCAGGAACGCGCCGCGCACGCCGAAGAAGTGAAAATAGTTCGAGAGCCGTTCGCCTAACGGCTCGATCATCTCAAGTGCGGCCTGCGGCCCGCGCACCTTGGACACCGCGACCGCGCGGTTGAGCGTCACCACCGGCGAGGGCTGCATCAGTTCGAGCGCGCCATAGAGCAGATCGATTTGGGCCCAGTCGGTGTCTTCGGGTTTTGCTGCGCGGGCATGCAAGGCGGCGATCGCGGCCTGGATCTGATAAGGCCCGCTGCGGCGGTGGCGCATCGCCTTGTCGATCAGCGCCAGCCCCTCCGCGATCATCTTCTGGTTCCACTGTGAGCGGTCCTGATCGTCGAGCAACACCAGCGCGCCGGCAGCATCGAAACGTGCCGGAGCGCGGGCGTGCTGCAGCAACAATAGCGCCGTCAGCCCCATGATTTCGGCCTCGCTCTGGAACAGCCGCAGCAACAACCGCGCCAGCCGGATCGCTTCCTCGCACAAGGGCGCGCGGGCCTCGGCGGTGTCTCCGCTCGAAGAATAGCCTTCGTTGAAAATCAGGTAGATCATCGCAGCGACCGCCGAGAGCCGTTCGGTGCGCTCCACCGCGCCGGGCGTCTCGAACGGCACGTCGGCATCGGCCACGCGCGCCTTGGCGCGGGTGATTCGCTGCTCCATCGCGGCTTCCGAAACCAGAAACGCGCGCGCGATCTGTTTCACTGTCAGCCCGGAAACGATGCGCAGTGCCAGTGCGATCTGCTGGGTCGCCGGCAAATCCGGGTGGCAGCAGATGAACAACAATCGCAAAATATCGTCGCGGTAATGCGAGCCGTCGAGGCGTTCGGCGATCGCGTCCTCGGCATCGCTTAGATCGGAGATCGACTGGTCGTCCTCGGGCAGCGGCTGCTGCTTGCGGCTGCGGCGCACCTCGTCGATCGCGACATTGCGGCCGACCATGATCAGCCATGCCGCCGGATCGCGCGGCGGGCCGTTTTGCGGCCAGCTTTTCAGCGCGCGCAACGACGCGTTCTGAAAGGCTTCCTCGGCGGTGTCGAGATTGCGGAAGTAACGCAATAGCGCGCCGACCGCCTGGGGACGCGCCGAGGTCAGCGCGGCATCGATCCAGGCGGTATCGGTCACTTCGCGACGCTCCCCGGCGTAAACATGCCGACGGGGCGGATTTCGTAGGCGCCGCCGGGATTGGCCGCGCCGAGCTCGCGCGCGACGTCGAGCGCCTCGTCGAGATTCCTGCAGTCGACGACATAGAAGCCGAGCAACTGCTCCTTGGTCTCGGCATAGGGCCCGTCGAGCACCACAGGCGGATTCTCCTTGCGCAGCGTGGTCGCCGACGTCGTCGGCAACAGCCGCGCCACCGGGCCCAGCCGGCCCTGTTTTGTCAGTTTGTCTTGCACGACGGCAAGTTTCTGCATGACGGCTGCATCCTGCTCCTTGGTCCAGGAGCCGGTGAAGTCCTCATCGTGATAGCAAAGGATGGCGTAAAGCATGATCAGGGTTCCCGTTTGATCCAAGGACGTTTCAGTATGCCCGCAGCCGACAGCGAAAGCGGAAATATTTTGCACGGCTGGCGCGTGCCGGTAAGGTCCGAAATTCCGCAATTATGAGGCAAAAATCCGATGAACAAAGGCGCACTCGCCCTGCTGGTGCACGGCGGGACCGAAAACTGGTCCCCGGAACGATGGCAGAACCGGTTCATAGAGGTGTGCAGCGACCGCCGCGTCGTGCTGTTGCCCGATATGGCATCCGACCCGGCCGAAATCCAATACGCCGCGGTCTGGAAACCGGCACCCGGCGAGCTTGCGGCATTCAAAAACCTGCGGGTGATTTTCAACCTCGGCGCCGGCGTCGACGCGCTGATGGCGGACAACAGCCTGCCGAAAGTACCCCTGGTTCGCGTCGCGGTTGCAGACCTCACGTCTCGAATGACGGAATACGTCGTGCTTCACGTGCTGATGCATCATCGCCAGGAGCTTTATTTGAGGGCCAGCCAGCAAGAGAAGCGCTGGGAGCCAAAGGCCCAATGGCCGGCCAGCGCGATCTCGGTCGGAATCGTCGGCCTCGGCACGCTTGGGGCCAACGCCGCCGAGGTGCTCAGGCATCTCGGCTTTCGCGTGGCGGGCTGGAGCCGAAGCCGCAAGCAGATCGACGGCATCGCCTGCTTTCACGGCGAGGCAGAGTTCGATGCGTTTCTGCGAGAGACCGATATCCTGGTCAGCCTGCTGCCGCTGACGCCGGATACACGAGGAATTCTCAATCGGGAATTATTCGCGAAACTCAACCGGGATAGCCCGCTGGGCGCGCCGGTCCTGATCAATGCCGGCCGCGGCGGCTTGCAAAACGAAACCGACATTCTGGCGTGTCTAGACGACGGCACGCTCGGTGCCGCATCGCTGGACGTGTTCGAAAAGGAGCCGCTTCCGGTCGACAGCCGGTTCTGGACGCATCCGAAAGTCGTGCTGACTCCGCACAACGCCGCCGATACCGATCCCGACGAGATTTCAAAATACGTCGCGCGCCAGATCGAGCGTTTCGAGGCCGGCGGGCAGTTGGAAAATGTCGTCGATCCCGGAAGGGGGTATTGAGCGAGACGTAAAAATCTATCGTCGTCCCTGCGAAAGCAGGGACCCATAACCACCGGCGTATGTTGTTACAAAAGGCAACTACCCCCAACGCAAAACCGAGAAGCCGCGGCGTATGGGTCCCCG
>DATBYN010000038.1:0-5112 GCA_036513695.1 Bradyrhizobium sp.
GAAGCCGAGACGGCGCTGGCAAAACTGCAAGCCATCTCGAAGACGTCAGCCTTCAATGAATGGCTTGGAATTGAAGTGACCGAAGCGTCGGAAGGCAGCGCCACACGATAAGGGGTACCAATGCCGCTTCCAGCCTCGCTAAAGGGTCGACTTGAGCTGCCCGTGGTCGGCGCGCCGTTGTTCATCGTGTCGGGGCCGGAGCTTGTCATCGCCCAGTGCAAGGCCGGCATCGTCGGCTCGTTCCCTGCGCTCAACGCGCGTCCGGTCGAAAAGCTCGATGAGTGGCTGACGCGGATCGAAAACGAGCTCGGCGAATACCAGGCACTTAATCCGGAGAAGAAGGTCGCCGCCTACGCGGTCAACCAGATCTGTCACACCTCCAATGACCGGCTGATGAAGGACATGGAGACCTGTGTGAAGCACAAGGCGCCCATCATCATCACCTCGCTGCGCCCGCCGTCGGAAATCGTCGAGGCCGCGCATTCCTATGGCGGCGTGGTGTTCCACGATGTCATCAACGTCAAGCACGCGCGCAAAGCGGCCGAGCAGGGTGTCGATGGTCTGATTCTGGTTTGCGCCGGCGCTGGTGGACATGCTGGCGCGCTGTCGCCATTCGCGCTGGTGCGCGAGGTGAAGCAATGGTTCAAGGGCACCATCCTGTTGTCGGGCGCGATTTCCGACGGCTGGAGCATTGCCTCCGCGCTCGCGCTCGGCGCCGATCTGGCCTACATGGGCACCCGCTTCATCGCGACCGAAGAAGCCAACGCCGATCAGGCGTATAAGAACGCGCTCACCGCTCATGCCGCGCAGGACATCGTCTATTCCAACCTGTTCACCGGCGTGCACGGCAATTATCTCGGTCCGTCGATTGCGGCGGCCGGACTTGATCCCGAAAATCTGCCGGTCGCCGATAAATCGAAGATGAATTTCGGCTCCGGCGGCAACATGAAGGTCAAGGCGTGGCGCGACATCTGGGGTTCGGGACAGGGTATCGGCCAGATCACGGACGCGCCGCCTGTTGCCGACCTGGTCGAGCGCATGAAGCTCGAATTTGCCGACGCCAGCGGCGATTTCATGAAACGGATCAGCGCTTGAGGGCCTGAGCAATACGCCACTGAATGTCAGCCGGGAGGAAGCGCGTATGGAAATGGCTTGGCAAAACGCCGCGCTCGGAATGGCGGGAGTCATCGGGAGTGGCGTGGCGGTGGTTCACGGCATTCTGGTGCAACGGTTGATGGTCAGGCCGTTTGAGGCGTTTGCTCTCGGAGACAGGAGCATTGCCGGATCGATTAGGCGGTTGGTTCCGCTGCTGTTGCACTTCTCTACGATCATCTGGTTTCTTGGCGGATTGGCCTTGATCGCTGCTGCAAGCTGGCTCGGACAGGACGCCAGGATTGCGACCAGCCTGTTCGTTGGCGGCTGTTACATGTTCGGTGCTATCGGTAATCTTTGGGCCACGCGAGGTCGTCATCCCGGCTGGATGCTGATGGCAGCCGCGCTGGTGCTGATCCTGCTCGGCGCAAATAAACCCGGCGTTTAAGTCGCTTTAGCGCAAAGGAGACGTCCGATGAGCATGACCGGCCTCGACAAATGGTACGGCTACATGAAGTCCCACGACAACGCGGCGCTGTGGGACCTGCTGGACCCTGACGCGGTGTTCGAAAGCCCGGTCGTGCATACGCCGCAGCGCGGGCGCGACATCGCGTTCAAGTATCTTTCCAGTGCGGGAAAGGTGCTGGGCGGCGCGGGTTTTGTCTATACGGGCGAATGGCGGAGCGACTCGGGCGTGGTGCTCGAGTTCGAAACCGAGATCGAGGGAATAAAACTCAACGGCGTCGACATCATCCGTTTCGGCGACGATGGCCGCGTCGTGCATTTCAAGGTGATGGTGCGCCCGCTCAAGGCGATCAATCTGCTGCATCGTTTGATGGGAGAGCAACTCGCAAAGCAGTGACGCGATTTTGCTCGAAAGCGGCCTCGAAAACCGCCTTGGACCATTCGGAATCGGATAAGGTCGATTTCCAGAATTGACCGATTGCTGCCCTACAAAATCTACCTTAAACGAGGCGGCCAGCACGCCTGCGAGGAAACCATGCCGATCTACAAAGCTCCCGTGGAAGACGTCAATTTCCTGCTCAACGACGTGTTTCAGATCGACCGCTACGACAATCTTCCCGGCTTTTCCGACGCCTCGGCCGACGTGCGCGAGGCGATTTTATCCGAGGCAGCAAAGCTCAGCGAAGAGGTGTTGCAGCCGCTCAATCGCATCGGCGATCTCGAAGGCTGCACCCGCCACGACGACGGCAGCGTGACGACGCCAAAGGGGTTCAAGGAAGCCTTCAAGCAGGTCGCCGAAGGCGGCTGGCTCGGGCTGTCGGCGCCGACTGAATATGGCGGGCAGGGCCTGCCGGTGACGCTGAGCCAGGCGGTCAACGAATTCCAGTGCTCGGCCAATATGGCGTTCTCGATGTATGCCGGCCTGACCATGGGCGCGACCGCGGCGCTGATGGTGCACGGCAAGCCCGAGCAGAAGCACATGTTCGTGCCGAAGATGGTCGCCGGAGAATGGACCGGCACCATGAACCTCACCGAGCCGCAATGCGGCACCGATCTCGGTCTGTTGCGCACCAAGGCGGTCAAGCAGGCCGACGGCAGCTACAAGATTACCGGAACAAAAATCTTCATCTCCGCCGGCGAGCATGACCTCGCAGAAAACATCATCCATCTGGTGCTCGCACGGATCGAAGGCGCGCCCGCCGGCATCAAAGGCGTGTCGCTGTTCGTGGTGCCTAAGATTTTGGTCAGCGCCGACGGCTCGCTGGGGCAGCGCAACGGCGTCTCTTGCGGCTCGATCGAGCACAAGATGGGCATTCACGGCAATTCCACCTGCGTGATGAATTACGACGGCGCCACCGGCTGGCTGATCGGCGAGGAAAACAAGGGCATGCAGGGCATGTTCGTGATGATGAACGAGGCGCGACTCGGCGTCGCCGTTCAGGGCCTGGCGCAATCCGAAGTCGCCTATCAGAACGCGGTCGCCTATGCGAAGGATCGCCTGCAGGGCCGCGCCCTGTCGGGGCCGAAGGTGCCCGACAAACCGGCCGATCCGATCATCGTGCATCCTGACGTGCGCCGCACGCTGCTGACGATTCGCGCCTTCAACGAGGCGGCACGCGCCATGGTGGTGTGGACCGCGCTCAAAAGCGACGTCGCCCACCGCTCCTCCGACCCCAAGGATCGCCAGGAGGCGGACGATCACATGGGGCTGATGACGCCGGTGATGAAGGGCGTCTTGACCGATGTCGGATTTTCCAACGCGGTGCTGGCGCAGCAGATGTATGGCGGCCATGGCTATATCGCCGAGCAGGGCATGGAGCAGTTCGTGCGCGACGCGCGCATCGCCATGATCTATGAGGGCGCCAACGGCATCCAGGCGCTCGATCTCGTCGGGCGCAAATTGCCGCGCGACGGCGGCCGCGCAGTGATGGCCCTCTTCGGTGAGGTCGCGACCTTCGCCAAGGATCACGCCGCAGACGAGGGGATGAAACCCTATGTCGCGCCCTTGAGCGCAGCCCTCGGCCATCTGCAGCAGGCCACCACCTGGCTGATGCAGAATGCGATGATGAAGCCGGACAATGCCGGTGCTGCCGCCACCGACTACATGGAATTGTTCGGCCTCGTCACCTTCGCCTATATGTGGGCGCGGATGGCAAAAGTGGCGCTGGACAAGATTGCGGGCGGCGGCACCACGCCCTATCTGACCACCAAGCTTGTGACCGGCCGCTTCTTTATGGAGAGAATGCTGCCGGAAACCGCACTACATCTTGCGCGCATCCAGACCGGAAGCGCGACCACCATGGAATTGGCGGCGGAAGCGTTCTGACCGGAGTATCTGTTTCGCTGGTCAACTCAATCCGCTATTATATTACGATCATCATCCCGGGAGGGCGTCATGCCTGAGGCCTATATCTACGATCACGTTCGCACGCCGCGCGGCCGCGGCAAGCAAGATGGCGCGCTGCATGAGGTGACCGCGCTGGCGCTCGCCACCGTGCCGCTGAAGGCGCTGAAAGAGCGCAACAATCTGGCCGAAGACGTCGTCGATGACGTCGTGCTCGGGGTGGTCGATCCGGTCGGCGAGGCCGGCTCCGACATCGCGCGCTTCGCGGCGATCAAGGCTGGCCTTGGCGAGGCCGTCCCCGGCGTCCAGATCAGCCGGTTCTGTGCTTCCGGCCTCGATGCCGTGAATTTCGCCGCAGCCCAGATCATGAGCGGCCAGCATGAACTGACGATCGGCGGCGGCGCCGAATCGATGAGCCGGGTCGGCATCGGCGCCTCCGGCGGCGCCTGGCCGATGGACCCCTCGATCGCGGTGCCGGCCTATTTCATGCCGCAGGGCGTCTCGGCGGATCTGATCGCGACCAAATACGGTTTTTCGCGCGACGACGTCGACGCCTATGCGGTGCAGAGCCAGCAGCGCGCCGGAAAAGCCTGGGACGAGGGGCGCTTCAAGAATTCGGTGGTGCCGGTGAAGGACGTCAACGGCCTCACCATCCTCGCCAAGGACGAGCATATGCGCCCGACCACGACGATGCAGTCGCTGGCGTCGCTTCAGCCGTCGTTCGTGACCATGGGACAGATGGGCGGTTTTGATGCGGTGGCGATCCAGTCGCACCCGGAGATCGAGCGCATCAACTACGTGCATCACGCCGGCAATTCGTCGGGGATCGTCGACGGCGCCGGCGCGGTGCTGCTCGGCAGCAAGGAAGCAGGCAGCAAACACGGCTTGAAGCCGCGCGCCAAAATCCGTGCCTTCACCAATATCGGCTCGGAGCCGGCGATGATGCTGACCGGCCCGGTGGACGTCACCGAAAAGCTGTTCGAACGCTCCGGCATGAAAAAATCCGACATCGACCTGTTTGAATTGAACGAGGCCTTTGCTTCGGTGGTGCCGGTGAAGGACGTCAACGGCCTCACCATCCTCGCCAAGGACGAGCATATGCGCCCGACCACGACGATGCAGTCGCTGGCGTCGCTTCAGCCGTCATTCGTGACCATGGGACAGATGGGCGGTTTTGATGCGGTGGCGATCCAGTCGCACCCGGAGATCGA
>DATBYN010000039.1:0-8617 GCA_036513695.1 Bradyrhizobium sp.
GCCCGCACCGGCGCGCCCCGCGCAACGAGTGCCCTTATGATCGCCTTGCCCGTCTTGCCGCCTGCACCCGTGACCAGGATCATGCGTCGTGCCCCGATGGTCGCAGCTAGCCTTTCGCATTTCTTGTGAGTTCAAACAACCGGCTCGGGCTAAGCGGAATTTCCAGGAGTTCGACGCCGCGGCCCTTCAGATCGAGCGCATCCTCGATCGCTTGTGCGAATAGCGGCCCGCCCGGGATCGCACCGGCTTCACCGGCGCCCTTGATGCCCATCGGATTGAGCGGAGATTTTGTCACGGTATGGGCGAGCTCCATCCGTGGCACCTCCAGCGCGGTCGGCAAGAGGTAGTCGGCGAGCGAGGCGTTCAGTAGCTGCCCCTGATCGTCGAAGGCGAGTTTCTCGTAGAACGCATTGCCGATGCCCTGCGCGACGCCGCCGTGGATTTGTCCCGCCAGGATCATCGGGTTGATCACGGTGCCGCAGTCATGCACCACGACATATTTCAAAATCTTCAGATCAAAGGTTTCCGGGTCCATTTCGACAATCATGGCGTGGACACCGTTCGCCGTCGCGCCCATTTTGGGCCCGAAATATTGCGTCGATTCGAGCCCCGGCTCGGTCCCCGGTTCGACCGCGCCACGCATCGGATTGGCCTGTTTGGCGAGATCGCCGAGTTTTACGAATTTTTCGGGGATTCCGACGATCGATACCCTGCCGTTCTCGATTACGAGGTCATCCTCGGAGCATTCAAAGAGATCGCCTGCGAGTTTTAGCGCCTTCTTCCGCACCACTTTCGCGGCCTCATTGACGGCGTTGCCCGCGACCACCGCGCCGCGGCTGGCAAAGGTGCCGGCGCCCCAGTAAAACTGGTCGGTGTCGCCGGTGACGACGTCGATATCGGTCACGGCGACACCCAGCTGATCGGCGGCAATCTGCGCAAACACCGTAAAATGCCCTTGGCCCTGGGTGCCGATCCCGGTGGCGACAGAGACCTTGCCGTTCGATTGCACCTGAACTTTTGCGCCCTCATAGGGGCCGATCCCGGTGCCTTCGACATAAGCGGCGACGCCGATGCCGAGATGGCGGCCTTGCAGCCGCGCGGCCGCCTGCGCGTCCCTGAACGTCTTGTAACCGATCGCGTCCAACGCAAGGTCGAGCACCGGCTCGTAATTGCCGCTGTCGTATTCGAGCACGCTAAAATCCTGATAGATGATTCCATTGTTGTAGGGGAACGCGTCCGGCGGAATTAGATTCCGCCTGCGAATTTTCACCGGGTCGATGTTCAGTTCATGCGCCGCAAGATCGAGCAAACGCTCCATCACGAACACGCCGTGCTGTCGCCCGGCGCCGCGATAGGGCGTGACGATCGGCAGATTGGTGAACACTTGCGTAAACGTGCTGTCGTAGTTCGGCACCACATAGGGGCCGAGCAGGGTGCACTGGCTGTTGATCGGCACCGTCAACCCATAGGGATCGTAGGCGCCGCCGTCGTGCAGGAACACGTCCTTGATGCCGAGAATCCGGCCGTCGCTGGTGAGCGCAATCTCCGCGTCGTGGATCTGCCCGCGCTCATGCGTGGTGGCGAAAAAATGCTCCAGCCGGTCCTCGATCCATTTGATCGGCCGGTTCAATTTCATCGACACCCAGGGAAGCAGCACTTCCTCGGGGTAAAACATCATGATCTTCGGCCCAAAGCCACCGCCGACAAAGGGCGCGATGACGCGAACCTGCCGCTCATTGAGCCCGAGCATGCCGGCGAGGCCGTTGCGCACAAACACCGGCGCTTGCGTGGTATCCCAGATCGTCATCTGGTTGGCCCGCGCATCCCATTGTGCCACCACGCCACGGGTTTCGATCGGCGACGAGATGCCGTGCTCGTACCGGAATCGGCGTTTCATCACATGATCGGCTTTCGCCGCGGCGGCGGCGTAATTGCCCTTGGTCTGGCGGACATGGGCCGAAACATTGGAGCCGACATTCTCATGGACCAGCGCCGATCCTTCGCGCAGGCCTTTTTCCAGATCGACCACCGCCGGAAGCTGTTCGAGTTCGACCTCGATGTCGTCGAGCGCGTCCTCGGCGATGTAGCGGCTCTCGGCGATCACGATCGCCAAGGGCTCACCGACATGCCGGACTTTTTCCTTGGCCAGCGGGACCTGGGTTCGCGCGTTGAAGATGATGCCATCGATCGGCGGAGGCGGCACCAGGATCGGCCCGGGCTGCCAGTAATCGCCGAGGTCGCTCGCGACATAAGCCGCGACGACGCCGGGTCGCTGCAACGCTTTGGAAACATCGATCTTGCGGATTCGCGCATGCGCCGCCTGGCTGCGCAGCAGCGCGGCGTGCAGCATGCCCGGCAATTCGACGTCGTCGATGAACAAGGCCTGGCCGGTGAGGAGCCTGCGGTCCTCGTTGCGCTTGATCGGTTCGCCGAAGGTGCGGGTGGACATCTCGCGTCAGCCCCGCATCCGTTCCGCCGCCGCCATCACGGCATCGACGATGTTCTGGTAACCGGTGCAGCGGCACAGATTGCCGGACAGCGCCTCGCGCACCTCGTCTTCGCTGGGTGAGGTGTTTTCCTCAAGGAACGCGCTCATGGTCATCAAGATGCCCGGCGTGCAATAGCCGCATTGCAGACCGTGATGGTCGTGCATCGCCTGCTGCAGCGGATGGAAAGTACCGTCCTTGTTGGCGAGGCCCTCAATGGTCGAGATTTCATGGTTGTTGGCCTGCACGGCGAGCATCAGGCAGGAGCGTACGGGCTCGCCGTCGAGCAGGATGGTGCAGGCGCCGCAGACACCGTGCTCGCAGCCGACATGGGTGCCGGCCAGCGCCAGATTGTGGCGCAAAAAATCGCTGAGCAACAGGCGCGATTCGACAAGACGCTGATATTTGACGCCGTTCACCGTGAGCGTGACGTCGTGATCATCAGTGTCCATCGCGCACCCGCCGATAGGCCGTCTGCAGCGCGCGCCCGGTGAGAACCCCGGCGATATGGCGCTGATAATCCGCCGTCGCGTGAACGCTGCCGCCCGGATCGATCATGGCCTGCACGGCTGCGGCGACATCGCGGATCGCGACTTCGGTCGGCGTGTGCCCGATCAGGCCGCCCGCCGCCGCGCTGGCATCGACCGGCGTTTCACCCACCCCGCAAAATGCCAGCCGGAGATCGGTGCATTCATCGCTGTCGCCAAGCGTCACCATCGCCGCCACGCCGGCGATGGCAAAATCGCCGCGCCGGCGCGCGATCTCCATGAAACACGAACCGGTGCGCGGTTTTGCCAGGGGTAACTCGATCTCGACCAGCATCTCGTCAGGCCCAAGATCGGTCGTCAGCGCGCTGACGAAAAAATCCGGTGCCTTGACCCAACGTTCTTGCTTTGCCGTCTGCACACGAAACCGGGCGCGCAGCGCCAGCGCGATCGCGGGAAGTTCTGAGGCCGGATCGGCATGCGACAGATTTCCGCCGATGGTGCCGCGGTTACGGATTTGCGGATGGGCGATATGCGGCAGTGCTTCGCCGATCAAAGGAAACGCTAGCGTAAAAGCCGCGTCGCGCTGCAGCGCGCGGTAGCGCGTCAGCGGGCCAAGGCGGCTCGCGCCTTCGGACCAACGAATGCCCGCGAGATCTTCGATACCGTTGATGTCGATCAGGATCGCAGGCCGGGCGAGACGAAAATTCATCGTCGGTATCAGGCTCTGTCCGCCGGCCAGGAACTTCGCCTCATCGCCATGTTCGGACTTGAGCGCAAGTGCGTGCGCAAGCGAGGCGGCGGCGATATATTTGAAGGCAGCAGGCTTCATGGCGCTCGCATGCAAGAAAGCAAAACGCGCCTGCCGTCGAGCAGCGAGACGCCACGCAAAGTATGAGGCGGCGCCCGGCGCAAGTCAAAAAATCCCGTTGTTTTCTCGCTATCTGAAAATCCGATAGGTGCATGTTTTGCCCCGATGGTTGTCTTGCCCATTAAAATTCCCGCGTTGCGCAAACATTGAGCGAGCCAATTGCGTCGACGTTTGCCAGTATTTGTCCATGACGCTGCAACTGCCGAAGTCATTGAAGCCGAACGATCCGGGCGTTACGCTGCGCGGCGACGGGCGAGAATCCTTCGCCGCTCGAAACCAACCGGTGCACATGAGCAACGAAGCGGCTGCAGCAGTTGAATCAGTCTCGACGCCGCGGCGCTTAGCGGTCGATGTTCGCAATGTTTCGCTGACGTTTGAGACATCCGACGGTAAGGTCGATGCGCTCGCGAATGTCAGCCTGGAGATCGCCGAAGGCGAATTCGTTTCCTTCATCGGCCCCTCCGGTTGCGGCAAAACCACGATGCTGCGCCTGATCGCCGATCTGCAGCAGCCGACGTCAGGCACGCTGCTGGTCAACGGCATGAGCGCCGAACAGGCGCGGCTCGCGCGCCGATATGGCTACGTTTTCCAGGCGCCGGCGTTGTTTCCGTGGCGTACCATCGAGAAGAATTTAAAGCTGCCGCTCGAGGTCATGGGTTTTTCCGATAGCGAGCAGAACAGCCGCGCGGCGCGCTATCTGGCGCTGGTCAACCTCACCGGCTTCGAGCGAAAATTTCCCTGGCAATTGTCCGGCGGCATGCAGCAACGGGTCTCGATTGCGCGCGCGCTGTCGTTCGATCCGGCGCTGCTACTGATGGACGAACCATTCGGCGCGCTGGACGAAATCGTCCGCGATCATCTCAACGAGCAATTGCTGCAACTGTGGGACAAGACCGGCAAGACGGTGTTGTTCGTCACCCATTCGATTCCCGAAGCGGTATTTTTGTCGACCAAGATCGTGGTGATGTCGCCGCGGCCTGGCCGGATCATCGATGTCATCGATTGCGACTTTGCGCGTGACCGTACGCTCGAAATTCGCGAGACGCCGGAATTTTTGAAGATCGCGCAGCGCGTGCGCACAGGTCTTCGGGCGGGGCATTCCTATGACGAGTAACGCGCTCGCTCTCCCCGCACCGGGCGCCGGCGCATTGCGCCGTCATCCGCTGGTCGAGCGCTATGCGCCGATCCTCACCATCGTGCTGGCGCTGATCGCGATCTGGTACGTCGCAGCGCTGCTGATGAACCTCTCGCTGGTGCGCGACGGTTTTGAGCGGGAGGAGACGCCCTATACCGTCTCGGACCTGATCGAGGGCACCATGAGTGCGGAGCGGCCGCTGCTGCCGGCGCCGCACCAGGTGATTGCGGCGTTTGCCGATTCGGTGTTCGGCTTCGCGCCGACCGCGCCGCGCAGCCTCGTCTATCATTCCGCCGTGACATTGTCGGCGACATTGCTCGGTTTTGCGCTGGGCGCGCTGCTCGGCATCGCGCTGGCGCTGATGATCGTGCACAGCCGCGTCCTGGAAAAAAGCCTGTTGCCCTGGATCATCTGCTCGCAGATGGTTCCGATCCTGGCGCTGGCGCCGATCTTCGTCGTGGTGCTCGGCGCGATGGGATTGCAGGGCCTGCTGCCGAAGTCGATCATCTCGGCATATCTGTGCTTCTTCCCGATCACGATCGGAATGGTGAAGGGATTTACCGCGCCCGATCCGATGCAACTCGATCTGATGCGGACCTGGTCGGCGACATCGCGGCAGGTGCTGGCAAAATTGCGCTGGCCGTCGGCGGTGCCCTATCTCTTCGCCAGCCTGAAAGTCGCCATTTCGATTTCCCTGATCGGCGCCATCGTCGCCGAACTGCCGACCGGCGGCGAGGCCGGCATTGGCGCGCGGCTGCTGGCGGGCTCCTACTACGGCCAGACCATCCAGATCTGGTCGGCGCTATTGGCTGCAGCTATCCTCGCCTCGGGTTTGATCGCCCTTGTCGACCTCGCGGAAAAAATTGTCGGCCTGCGCATGGGGGCAAGGCCATGAACCCGCGCAAGCTCGGATTGGGATTTGTCCTCGCCGCGGCCGGCATGCTGCTTGCCCTGGTCTTGCCGCTCTCGAGCGAGGCGACCGCGCCGCTGCCGGCGCGGCCGACGCTATTGGCGCTGACGCTTGGCGCGGCGCTGCTGTTCGCAGCCAGCGCGTGGACTGGCCGATCGCGGGCCGTCATATTGGGATTTGCCGGCGTGCTCTGCGGCGCTGCGACGACGCTCGCCTTGCTGCGGAATCCCGCGATCGCCGGATCGGCTGCGTCGGGCTTCTGGTCGATGGTGCTCGCGGTCTGGCTCGCCTCAGCCCTTTGCGTGATGCAGCTGGCATCAACGCGTCCGCGCGATCGGGGACTGCGCCGCGCGCTCAACCTTGCGATCCCGCTCTTGTTCGGGGCGGTGGTGTTTTATCTCTGGGAAGTATCGGTGCGCGGTTTTGGGGTATCGCCGGTCATCATGCCGGCGCCGAGCGCGGCCGCGGCGCGGTTTTTCGCGTCCTTGCCGACGCTCGGCCGAGATTTCGTCCAGACTTTCGTGCGCGGCGTTTTGATCGGGTACGTCATCGGCTGTGGCGCCGGGCTGTTGGTCGCGATCCTCGCGCAGCGCTTTGCGTTTCTGGGCCGCGGCCTGTTGCCGCTGGGTAATTTCTTCTCGGCCTTGCCGCTGGTAGGTGTGGCGCCGATCATGGTGATGTGGTTCGGCTTCGACTGGCCCTCGAAGGCTGCCGTCGTGGCGCTGGTGACCTTCTTCCCGATGCTGGTGAATACGCTGGCGGGCCTGTCCGCATCGGGGCACATGGAGCGCGATCTGATGCGGTCCTATGGCGCCGATCATCGGCAGACCCTGACAAAACTCTATCTGCCGGCCGCACTGCCGTTTATCTTCAACGCACTAAAAATCAACGCCACGCTGGCGCTGATCGGCGCCATCGTCGCCGAATTTTTCGGGACGCCGACGCAAGGCATCGGCTTTCGCATCTCGACGGAAGCCGGACGCATGGCGATCGACATGGTGTGGGCGGAAATCGCGCTCGCCGCGATCGCGGGAATGGCTTTTTACGGACTTGTCGCGCTCGCCGAGCGTGCGACCACTTTCTGGCATCCATCCTATCGAATCTAGTTCGGCAGGTTCTCAAAGCTTCGGAGTATCGAATGAAGAACATAGTGGCACTGGCAGCAGGCATGACAATGGGTTTGTCGCTCGCGACGGCGCAAGCGGCGGACACGGTCACCATCCAGCTGAAATGGGTCGCGCAGGCCCAGTTCGCCGGTTACTTCGTGGCCAAGGAGAAGGGTTTCTATAAAGACGCTGGCCTCGACGTCACCATCAAGCCGGGCGGCCCTGACGTCGCTCCGCCGCAGGTGATTGCCGGCGGCGGCGCCGATGTCGTGGTCGACTGGATGCCGTCGGCATTGGCGTCGCGCGAAAAAGGCGTGCCGCTGGTCAATATTTCGCAGACCTTCAAGAAGTCGGGGCTCGAGCTGACCTGCCGTGCGGATACCGGCATCAAGAAACCCACCGACTTCAAGGGCAAGACCATCGGCGTCTGGTATGGCGGCAACGAGTATCCGTTCCTCTCATGGATGTCGAAGCTCAACTACAAGACCGACGGATCTCCAGGCGGCATCAAGGTCATCAAACAGGGCTTTAATGTCGATCCGATCCTGCAGAAGCAGGCCGACTGCGTTTCAACCATGACCTACAACGAGTACTGGCAGGTGATCGACGGCGGCTACAAGCCGAGCCAGCTCGTCGTCTTCAAATATGAGGACGAGGGCGTTGCCACACTGGAAGACGGTCTCTGGGTCTTGGAGAAGAACCTGAAGGACCCGGCGTTCGTCGCCAAGATGGCGAAGTTCGTCAAGGCTTCGATGAAAGGCTGGGACTATGCCAAGAGCCATCCGGATGAAGCCGTGAAGATCATCCTCGCCGGTGACACCACCGGTGCGAAGACCGAAAAAGACCAGAAGCGGATGATGGGCGAAATCGCAAAACTGCTCGGTACCGACGGCAAGCTCGACGTCAAGGATTACGACCGCACGGTTGCGACCTTGATGTCGGGCGGTTCGGATCCCGTCATTACCAAGAAGCCCGAAGGCGCCTACACCTTCGCGGTCTACGAGGCGATGAAGTAATCGAACCGGCGTGCAGGTGAAGGAGCGGGCGGCCGGTCGTATTCGGCCGCCTTTGAATTGAGTATGCATCCCGACAACAGGAACCGAACTTATTACGTCGTCGTCAGCCGCTGCGGTGATGGGGCCGATCCCTTCTGTTGGGAGATCAGGCGCCGGCGGCAAGCCATGGGCGTCAAGATTGCAGGCTCCGGCTATCGTTCGCAGCGGGCCGCCCAGCAAGCCGGCAGCGAAGCGCTGGATAAATTGCCGGACGATCTTTCGAGAGAGAATGGAATAAGCCGCTAGGCTGAGAGGCGAGCTGGCTTTGTTCACCTCGCCCCGCTTGCGGGGAGAGGTCGGCGCGTAGCGCCGGGTGAGGGGGAGTCTCCGCACACATTGTGCTTCAGCATTCGCGGCGACAGCCCCTCACCCCGACCCTCTCCCCGCGAAGAGCGGGGCGAGGGAGAAGGGCGGCGCGAGCCCGCTAGCCACAACACGCCCCTCCTCACACATGCACCGCGCTGCGGACGCGGCCGGCGTCGCCGAACACGCGCAAATAGCGCTCCACTTCGGACGCGCTGCCGGTTGCTTTTTCCGGATTGTCCGACAGTTTCACCGCCGGCCTGCCA
>DATBYN010000040.1:0-2925 GCA_036513695.1 Bradyrhizobium sp.
GATTGCGTCGCAATCCGACCTCTCCCCGCAAGCGGGGCGAGGTGGGGAGCGCATCACTTCCGCGGCTCGGGCCCCCGCCCGACACTCTCATAGGTAAACCCGAGCGCGGCCATGTCCTCTGGGCGATAGATGTTACGGAGATCGACGACCACCGGATGGGCCATCTCGCTCTTCAGGCGCTGCAGATCGAGTGTGCGATATTGCACCCATTCGGTCACGACCACCATGGCGTCCGCGCCACGCACGCAGGCGTAGGGGTCGTCACAATATTCGATATCGGGCAGTTCGCGCCGCGCCTGTTCGATGCCGACCGGATCGTGCGCGCGTACCTTGGCGCCCAGGTCGAGCAGGCCGGTGACCAGCGGGATCGACGGCGCCTCGCGCATGTCGTCAGTGTCGGGCTTGAAGGTGAGGCCGAGCACGGCCACCGTCTTGCCGCGCAGGCTGCCGCCGGCGGCATTAGAGACCTTGCGCGCCATCGCGCGCTTGCGGTTGTCGTTGACCGCGAGCACCGCTTCGACGATCCGCAACTGCACGTCATGATCGAGCGCGATTTTTACGAGTGCGCGGGTATCCTTGGGAAAACACGAGCCCCCGAAGCCCGGGCCGGCATGCAGGAATTTCGAGCCGATGCGGTTGTCGAGCCCGATGCCGCGCGCGACCTCCTGCACATCGGCGCCGACTTTTTCGGAGAGATCGGCGATCTCGTTGATGAAGGTGATCTTGGTGGCGAGGAACGCATTGGCCGCGTATTTGATCAGTTCCGCGGTGCGACGCGCGGTGAACATCAGCGGCGCCCGGTTGAGCGACAGCGGGCGGTAGATATCGCCAAGCACCTTGCGCGCGCGCTCGTCCGAGGTGCCGATCACGATGCGATCAGGGAATTTGAAGTCGCGGATCGCAGCGCCCTCGCGCAGGAATTCCGGATTGGAGGCGATCACGACGTCAGCCGCGGGATTCGCTTCCCGAATCAGGCGTTCGACTTCATCGCCGGTGCCGACCGGCACGGTCGATTTGGTAACCACCACGGTGAAGCCGGAAAGCACGGCGGCGATCTCGCGCGCGGCAGCGTGGACATAGCTCAGATCGGCATGGCCATCGCCGCGCCGCGATGGCGTTCCGACCGCGATGAACACGGCGTCGGCCTCGGCGACCGGCGCGGTGAGATCAGTGGTAAAATCCAGCCGCCCGGCCTTGACGTTGGAACTGACCACCGCATCCAGCCCGGGCTCGAAGATCGGGATTTCGCCGCGGCGCAGCGCCGCGATCTTGTCGCCGTCCTTGTCCACGCAGGTGACTTGGTGGCCGAAATCGGCAAAGCAGGCGCCGGAAACCAGCCCCACATAGCCCGTGCCAATCATCGCTATCCGCATGAAACAACCTGCCCGTCACAGTTAAGGTTAGCGCTTAAGATTCGAGCGCGTCTTAAAGCATTTCCGCCCCCCGAGGAAAGGGGCAGGTTCCAGAAATCGGCATGTCATTTGTATGAATAAAGGAGAATGAAACCTAAGCGTCCGAAGATGCGGCCATACCGCGCCGAAAAGGGACAGGGATGACAGGAAAAGGCACATCCGCCGTCACCGAGCGTGCCTTGGAGCGCGCCCCGGATTCGGCGCCGCTAACGCGGTCATCGCCCGGACGCGTCGATTGGGTCGACTACGCCAAGGGCATCTGCATCGTCATGGTGGTGATGATGCATTCGGTGCTGGGTGTCGAACTGACCGCCGGCGAGAAGGGCTTCATGCACCTTCTGGTCACGTTCGCAAAGCCGTTCCGGATGCCGGACTTTTTTCTGATTTCGGGCCTGTTTCTGTCGGTCGTCATCGACCGCGACTGGCGGACTTATCTCGACCGCAAGGTGGTGCATTTTGCTTACTTCTACGTGCTGTGGGTAACGATCCAGTTCGGCTTCAAGGCACCTTCTTTCGCGGCCGAGACCGGCTGGGCCCATGTCGGCTTGCTGTATCTTGAGTCTTTCATCGAGCCGTTCGGCACGCTCTGGTTCATCTATCTGCTACCGCTGTTCTTTGTCGTGACAAAAGCGACGCGCAAAATGCCGCCGCTCCTGATCTGGGCCGTTTTGGCCTCGCTGGAGAACGCGCATGTCGCGACCGGCTGGACCGTGATCGATGAGTTCTGCGCCCGCTTCGTCTATTTCTATTCGGGCTATTTGTTCGCCGATTATGTGTTTGCCTTGTCCGATCGGGCGCGGGCGCGGCCTGCGCTGGCGCTTGCCGGACTGGCACTCTGGGCCCTCGTCAATGGTGCCCTGGTGGTGTCCGGATTGAGCGAATGGCCGCTCATCTCGCTGCTGCTCGGGTTTTCGGGCGCCTGCGCGATCGTCATCATGGGCACGCTGCTGGCACGGGCGCATCGGCTCAATTTCCTGCGCTTTTGCGGCGAGCACTCCATCGTCATCTATCTCGCTTTCTTCCTGCCGATGGCCGGGACGCGGACGCTCCTGCTGCGGACAGGTGTGATCCCCGATATCGGGACGGTCTCGTTGATCGTCACCCTCGTCGGCGTCGCCGGTTCCGTCGCAATCTGGCGGATCGCGCTGGCGCTCGGCGCCAATTTCCTGTTCGAGCGCCCGGCCGCGTTCTGGATCGCGCCTAAAAAGGAAACCCGCGTATTGCAGGCGGCGGAGTAATTTCATCGTCGTCCCGGCGAACGCCGGGACCCATAACCACAGGCGTTTGTCGTTGCCTCGGCTGTCGCTCCAGCGTGCCTAAACCGATCCGCCTGTGGTTATGGGTCCCGGCTCAAGGCCGGGACGACGGGAGTCATTGTTGAAGCGCCATAAAAATCCCGGCACAACCCGATCCCACAGGCTGTCATTCCCCGCAAAAATCCCTAAGTTTCGGCCATGCCGAAAACCTCCCCCGAAGCCGCCGCAAAACCCGTTGCCGTCAAAGCCCCCGCGAG
>DATBYN010000041.1:0-6161 GCA_036513695.1 Bradyrhizobium sp.
CGGCCAAGCCAACGGGTCCGGCCTCTGGCCGGCCCGATGACAGGCTCCGCGCGAGCCGGGACCCACAACCCCAGATGTCTGCGTTGCAAAAAGCTGGGGCCACAGCAGGTCCCAACAACCCGCATTTGTGGTTATAGGTCCCGGCCTTCGCCTGGCCTTCGCCGGGACGACCCGAGAGCTAGGCCTTATCCCCCGTCGGCGAAAACAGGTATCCGCCGCCGCGGATGGTGCGGATCACCGCAGGCTTGGTCGGGTCGGGCTCGATCTTGCGCCGGATCCGCATGATGCGCAGATCGACGGCGCGGTCGAAGGCTTCGGCGTCGCGCGCATTGGCCAATTCCAACAGCCGCTCGCGCGACAGCACCCGCTTCGGATTGGCCGCGAACACTTTCAATAGCCCGAATTCGGAAGCGGTCAGCGGATGTTCGTTGCCCTCGTCGTCGCGCAGCGCCTGCGCTTCGAGATCGAGCCATTTGGTTCCGAACCGCACCAGCTGATCCTTTGCCGCCTTTGCCGCGGCGGTTTCCGCCGCGGCCGCCTGTGCCTTGACCGGCGCGCTCCGCCGCAGCACCGAGCGGATCCGTGCCATCAATTCGCGCAATTCGCAGGGCTTGGCGATATAATCGTCGGCGCCGAGCTCGAGACCGACGACGCGGTCGATCGGGCTTGCGGTCGCCGTCAGCATGATGACGGGGACGTTGATGCGGCTTTTGAGATCGCGGATGATCGAAAGCCCGTCTTCCTCCGGCATGTTCAGATCGAGCACCACGAGATCGGGCACGCCTGATTCGATCGCGCCGCGCAGGCTCTTGCCGCCGTCGCATAGCGTCACCGTGAAGCCGTGCATCTTGAGATAGTCGCCGACCATCTCGCGGGCCGGCGCCTCGTCGTCAACGATGATGATATGCTGACTTTGGGTCATGACTCTGTCGCGGGCAATGTGACGGTGAAGGTCGATCCCTGTCCGGGGCCGGCGCTGCTGGCGGTCACCTCGCCGCCATGCATGTCGATGATACGCTTGACGATGGACAGGCCCAGCCCGGTCGAGCTTTCACCGGCGGTAGGTTTTGCGGACAGCCGCTGGAAGCGGCCGAACAACCGCCCGAGATCTTCCGGCGAAAGACCCGCGCCCTGGTCGGCGATGCGGATGACGGTGTTAGTTCCTTCGTGACCGACCACCACGGTGATCTTGCCGCCGATCGGTGAGTATTTGATGGCGTTGCTGACGAGATTGTCGATCGCCTCCCGCATCCGGTCGGTATCGCACATGGTGACGAAGTTCGGCGGCGCCGACACCGTGATGGCCTGCTGCTTGTTTCTGGCCAACGGCTGATTGGCATCGACGACTTCACCGACCAGGCCTGCGATATCCACCGGCTCGCGGCGGATGGTGATGTCGAAAGCATCCGCCATCGCGTCCGAAATCAAATGATCGACCATCGAGGTCAGCCGCTTGGTGGCGTCGCGAATGTGTTCGACCTGGGCGGTGACGTTCTCCTTGGATGAGCCGGCGCCGATCAACTCCGTCAGCATTTCGGTGCGGCCGAGGATCACGCCGAGCGGATTCTTTAAATCATGAGCAACGGTACCGAGAATTTCATTCTTAAAGCCGTTGGCGCGCTGCAGCCGCAGCCATTGCGACGACAGTCTGCGGTTGGCCTGCATCAGTGCGCGAGTACGTTGGGCGACGCGGTCCTCGAGCTGGGTGTTGGCGTTATGCAATTGCTGGTAGAGAATGACGTTGTCGAAGGCGATCGAGAGCCGGCTGCCGAAAATCTCGACCAGCGCCCGGTCGGTTTCGGAGAGCTGGCGCTCGGCCTGCAGCAGCACCACGACTTCGCGCCCGCTGCCGGTGCGCAGATAGAGCACGCTGCGGTGATCGAAGAATTCATTCTTGCGGCGCTGGAAGGCCGCTTCGACCATCTGGCGCAGGTCCGGATCGAGCGATTTGGAGCTGGTGGTTCCGATGAAGCGGCTGTAGCAGCCGGAGCCGGCCAGCACCGAGAAATCCGAGTCCGACTTGCCGTCATCGCGCAGCACCAGGATGCCGGCGCAATCGACATTGAGCAGCGAGGCGAGCTGCGTCAGCACGCCTTCGGCGAGGCGCTGCATCGATTTGAAATCGTACAGCGTCGAGGCGGCATCGATGATAATCTCCAAGCCGCGCCTGGTTTGCACCATGCGCTCCAGCTGCTGATAGCTGCGCAGCGCCACGGTCAGCGAAGTGAACAGCTTGTCCGCGGTGAGCTCGGTCTTCGCCTTGTAGTCGTTGATGTCGTATTGGACGATCACCCGCCGCTCCGGCGCCTGGCCGGGCTGTCCGGTGCGCAGAATGATGCGGACGGTCTCGTTCCTGATTTCGTTGCGGATGTATTCGACGAGATCGAGGCCGGCGGCGTCGGTCTCCATGATGACGTCGAGCAGCACGGCTGCGATGTCGGGATGGGCGCGCATCAAAACGCGGCCCTCGGCCGCGGAATAGGCCGACAGGATTTCCAGCGTCTGGCCATGCAGGCTGTAATCGCTCAGCGCGAACCTTGTGCCTTCATGCACGGCCTGATCGTCGTCGATGACGGCGATCTTCCACTTCCGCGCGGTCGACGTCTCCGGGGCGGTTCCGGTATCGTCGATCAGGTGGAGGACATCGTCCTGTTCGGCCATTGAGGGGTTCCGTCGCTTGCCTGGTCTGTCGTTGCCGAGCCGCCTTTGGCGGCCCTCGGCATGATAATGCGAAATGTGGTGCCTTGTCCCGGCCTTGAATCCAGCATCATCCGGCCGCCGAGCTGCTGGGTGACGAGATTGTAGACGATATGCAGGCCCAAACCCGTGCCGCCCTCGTTGCGGCGGGTGGTGAAAAACGGGTCGAACGCCTGCCGCTGCACGTCGGACGTCATTCCGGCGCCGTTGTCGGCAAAAATGATCTCGATATCGTCATGGCCGCGAGGCCGCGCCGAGATCGAGATGGCGCCAGCGCGGCCGTCGGCAAACGCGTGATTGGCGGCATTGAGGAACAGGTTGGTCAGGATCTGGCCATAGGAGCCCGGATAGCCGTCGATCAGGAGCCCTTCGGGCACGTCAACCGACAGCGTGATCGGCGCCTTCTTCAGAACCGGCCGCAGGCTTGCGATGATCTGGTCGGTCGCCTCGCTCAGGCTGAACTGCCGGCGCTCGACATGCGAGCGGTCGACCGCGACCTGCTTGAAGGACTGGATCAGTTCGCCGGCGCGATGCAGGTTCGCCACCAATTGCTGAGCTGCGTCGCGCGAGGTGCGGACGAACTCTTCCAGTTGCGAGCGTCGCAATGGGGAAGCCGATTTTAGCTCGGCCTCGAACATCTCCGCACGTCGCGAAAAGCTTGACGCCACCGTCAGGCTGATGCCGATGGGGTTGTTGACCTCATGGGCGACACCGGCGACCAGGCCGCCTAGCGCCGCCAGCCGCTCGGCGTCGATCAGGTTTTGTTGCGCGGTGTTCAATTCCAACAGCGCGCCTTCGGCCTTCTCCTTGGACGTTCGCAATTCGTCTTCGGTCGTGCGCTTGGCGATGGCGTTTTCGCGGAACACTTCGACCGCGCGCGCCATCGCGCCGACCTCGTCGCTGGCGTCGGTGCCCTGCACCTTTCGATCGTAATCGCCCGAGGTGATGGCGCGCATCGCCGTCATGATCTGCTGCAGCGGCAGGCGGATCGAGAGCGCGATCAGGACGCCCGCGGTGATGATGATGCCGAGAAAGATCACCGCAATCGATAATACCCGGCGGGAGATATCGGCGAGCGTCTGGTCGAACGTCTCCTGCGCCTTCTGCTCGCGCTGGCGCATCTTGACCGACAGATCGTCGATCGCGCCGATCGCTTCGGCCTGGCTGGCGTCGATGGTGTTGCGCAGCAATTCGGTTCGGCTGGCAAGTTCTTCGGACAATTTCTCAAGGCCCTGGCGCAACGCCGCCGCCCGCCCCTGCAGGCGCCGCAGCGCCATCCGCTGCAGGTCGTTGTCGGCAAGGTCGGACATCACAGGAATGGTTTTCTCGATCGTCTCGGTGTTGCGGCGGGCATCCTCCGCGGATGCGGTTGCGAGCGAAAGATAATAGGCATTGGCCGCGACCAGCATCGCGGTGAACGCTTCGCGGGATTTCCCAAGTGACGGCCAGATCAGGGCATCGCGGTGGCCGGTAGCGCCCTCGATGATCGAATAGAGCCCGGCCATGTCCTTGGCGGGGCCCAGTACCTCGTCCTCATAGGTTTTCGTAATGGTCGCCTGAACGCCGCGCAATTCGCCAAAACCGTTGAGGAAACGTTCGGTGACGCGTTCGAGCTCGGCCACCGATCCCGACAGCATCGGGTCGGTCGAGGCGCGGCTGGTCAGCGTACCGAGCACGGCTTCGCGCAGCAGCAGGATCTCGGCGAATAATTCAGGGCTCGGCTGATTGATGTAGCGATGGATCAGGTTTTGGAGGCGGCCGGTTTCGCTCTCCAGCAGCGCCAGGATCTTGTCCGACTCCCGCACCTGCCGGACATCGTCCCAGGCCGAGCCGAGCACCTGCGCGCCGTTCCAGATCAGCGCGACAAGCGCCACCACGACCGCCGAGTTCAGCGCCGCAATCGACAGGATGCGCCAGCGGATCGGCACCGCGCGGAGCAGCCGGACGATGACAGCGCGACCGCGCGCAGCAAAACCCGCCGCCCGTTCCGCAGCTTCGTCCTGGTGAGCTGTTGCCAAGACTTTTTTCACTCCACCTTGCGAATTCGTTCGATCAGCGCGGCGGCCGCAGGATCAGCTTGCGCCTTGGCGTAGATTCCGGCCATCGCGTCCTCGAAGGGCTTGCGGTCGATGTCGGTCACGATCGTGACGCCGGCGGCTTTTGCCATCTGGCGCGACCGCTCCTCGAGATCCTTCCACTTCGCGCGCATGAATTGACTGGATTTTATCGCGGCGTCGCGGAAAATCTTTTGATCCTCTTTCGACAGGCTTTGCCAGGCTTTCTGCGACATCACCAGCACTTCCGGGCTCATGGTGTGTTCGGTCAGGGTGTAGAAGCCGGCATATTTGTAATGATCCGTGGTGACAAAGGACGGCCAGTTGTTCTCCGCGCCGTCGATCAATTTTGTCGCGAGGCCAGTGAGGACCTGTCCGTAAGGAAGCTCGACCGGCTCCGCGCCGAGCGCCCTGATCATGTCGGACATCAGCGCCGATTGCTGCACGCGAAGCCGCAAACCTCTCATATCGGCCAGCGAACGAACCGGCCTGACGCTATTGTAGATCGACCTGGCGCCTGAATCGAAAAATGCCAGCCCGACAAATCCATAAGGTTCAAAACTGCCGAGGATTTCATTGCCGATCGGCCCGTCGAGCACCTTCTGCAGATGCTCGATCGAGCGGAACAGAAACGGCATCGCCAGCACGTTCATGGCCGGCACGAAGGTCCCGATCAGCGCCACATTGGTGCGGTTGAGATCGATGGCGCCGGCGCGGGTCTGCTCGATGGTTTCTTTTTCCTCGCCGAGTTGGCGGGAATGAAACACCCGGATCTGCAGGCGGCCGCTGCTGCTCTCTGCGATCAGGCGGCCCATATATTGCAGCGCCTGTACGGTCGGATAGTCCTCGCTTTGGGTATCGGCGGCACGAAATTCGCGCGCGACCGCGCTCGTCGAGGCTGCTGTGATACACAGCGCGACAACAAGAGCTACGGTCCGCGAAAGGTCGGCGCGGCTGTGCACAGGCAACTTCATCCCTTGTGATGATGTCTCGTGAGGGAAGAAAAGGTTCAATGCAATTTTGGCGGAGGCGGGCGGGCGAGATGACTATCCTGACAGCGCCGTTGGCCTGGTCAATGGTGCGCCGCCGGCCCGAGGCGGATTGAAACCGCGGGCCGGGAGTTCTATCAAGGCGCGTGCCCGCGCAAAATAGCGTTTTCGCGCTTCCTAAGAGTAGAATGATTTCATGGTGAAATGGGCTTTGAGATGTTTGCAAGTCGCTGCTGTCGCCGTGATGGCTAACGTGGCGTCCCCGGCGAAGGCCGCCACCGACATCCTGTGGTGGCACGCCATGTCGGGCGAGCTCGGCCGGCAACTGGAAAAACTCGCCGCGGATTTCAACGCCTCGCAGTCCGATTACAGAATCGTGCCGGGTTACAAGGGGAACTATACCGAGACCGTGACGGCGGCG
>DATBYN010000042.1:0-8027 GCA_036513695.1 Bradyrhizobium sp.
AGGACGCCGTCGGGAGTTGCGTGGATATCCCTGAACTCGCCGATCTGGCGATGGAACGCGACGTTCGGCAGCGTCAGCTTGAAGTCGTAGCCGGCGGTCGAGATCACCTTGTTCCAGCGCAGCATGCCCTTGACGCAATCCTGCGTGTAGTCGTCGCGCAGCCGCATGTTGAGCGCGGTCAGCGCCGGCTCGTCGACGCGCTTGATCTCGCCACCCACGAGCTTGAGCACGGGATAGGTGTCCTTCTCGAGGCGGTGATCGTCCTTGATCTGGGTCTCGTGGTAGCGGCCCTTGATGCCCGAGTTGAAGGCGTTCGCGGCATTGGTCGAGACCTCCGAGCCGAACAGGTCGAGCGACAGCGAGTAGTGCAGATTGAGTTTCTTCTGGATGGTTGGAAGATCAATCACCCCTAGCGCGCGGACTTTTGCGATGTCGGCGGGATCGGATATGCCAGCCGCCTTCATGGCTTCGCAGGTCCGCTGCACCACGCGGGTGATGCCGGTC
Organism: Bradyrhizobium sp.; assembly: GCA_036513695.1. Taxonomy (GTDB): domain Bacteria; phylum Pseudomonadota; class Alphaproteobacteria; order Rhizobiales; family Xanthobacteraceae; genus Bradyrhizobium. The sequence goes on from DATBYN010000042.1 coordinate 505, forward strand.
TCGCCGACGAACATGTGATGCGCCTCTTCGGTCAGCATGAAGCGGCAGGTGCGCGACAGCGGATCGAAGCCGGACTGCGCCAGCGAGTGCAGTTGCATCTTTCCGTCGCGATCGGTGAAGTAAGTGAACATGAAGAACGACAGCCAATCCGGCGTCGCCTCGTTGAAGGCGCCCAGCATGCGCGGTGAATCCGCATCGCCGGAGCGGCGGCGCAACAAATCGTCCGCCTCCTCGCGCCCGTCACGGCCAAAATATTTCTGCAAGAGATAGACCATCGCCCAGAGATGGCGGCCCTCCTCGACATTGACCTGGAACAGATTGCGCAAATCATAGAGCGAGGGCGCGGTTTTGCCGAGATGGCGCTGCTGCTCGACCGAAGCGGGCTCGGTGTCGCCCTGGATCACGATCAGGCGGCGCAGCGCGGCGCGATATTCGCCCGGCACTTCCTGCCAGGCCGGTTCGCCAAAATGCTGGCCGAACGGGATGACGCGATTTTCTTCCTGGGGCGCGAGAAGGATGCCCCAGCGATATTCCGGCATCCTGACATAGTCGAACTTGGCCCAGCCGCGCGGATCGACCGAATAGGCGGTGCGCAAATAGACCAGCGACTGCTGGAAGCCTTCGGGCCCCATGTCGCTCCACCAATTCATGTAGCCGGGATGCCAGCCTTCGAGGGCTTTGAGCACCTGCCGATCCTCGCTGAGATTCACGTTGTTGGGAATCTTGGTGGAGTAGTCGACGTTCATGATGTTCATGGCGTGCTCCTTGGACAGAGTTTCCGTCAAGCCCGGGCTTGTCCTGGGCATCCACGTCTTCCTTTCTTCAACGAAGAAAAGACGTGGATGGCCGGGACATCTGTGCGAAGACGCGCTTCGCGCTTATGCCCGGCCATGACGCAGCAAGAGTTACTAAACCCGCGTCATATCGAACTGCGCCTTCTGGCCGGTGCCATAGCGGCGCAGCGCGCCTTCCTCGCCGACCGCGTTGGGGCGCTGGAAGATCCAGTTTTGCCACGCGGTCAGGCGTGAGAAGATTTTCGATTCCATAGTCTCGGGTCCGACGAAGCGTAAGTTCGCTTCCATGCCGGTGAGACCGTCGGGCGAGAAGCTGGTGCGCTCCTCGAAAAACACCCTGATCTCGTCATCCCAGTCGATATCGTCGAGCGCAAACGTGACGAGGCCGAGCGCCTCGGCCCCTTCGGCATCGATCGCCTCGCCGATTTTTTGCTGCGCGCGTTCCAAGTCCAATGGATCGGCCTGGAAGCGCGACTGCAACCGCGTCAGCCCATGGCTCATCGGATACGGCCCAAAGTTCATCGCGGATAGTTCGATAGTCGGCGGGGCACGGTTGTCGCCCTGCTTCTGACCAATCAGCATGTAAGAGCGGTCGGCGGCGAACACGAGTTCGGCCAGGGTGCCGGCAAAGCACGAACCGGGTTCGACCAGCGCCACCAAGGTGCGCGAGGTGACGTCGATGCGCTTTAACACCCGCTTCCAGTACTGCCGGATTTCATTGACCAGCCAGTGCGTCTTGTTGCCTTCCAGGAACGCGTCGCAAGCCAGCACGTTGGCGCGCTCGCCGTGCGACTTGAACACCAGCATCGCGGTTTCGAGCTCGTTGATGCGCAGGTGCAGGATGGCATCGTCAAGCTCGCGCGCGACCTGCAGCGGCCAGAATTTTGCGCCCTGCGCGATCATGCCGTCGATATCGGCCGGCGGTGCGGCCTCCGGCGCCTGTATGGAAATGGTCGCAATACGCGCGGCGCGGTCGATATCCACGCTGACGAGGCCGTAGCGGACGCTGTTCTCGTCGATGGTGCGCGTGAGCGGTGTCAGCGAAATGCCCTTGCTGTTACCGTTGCGTTTCGATGCCGCGGCAAATTCTGTCGCGCGCTCGGCGACCCTGGCATCGAGCTTGCTGTTCGGCACGATCTCATCGACCAGGCGCCACGCAACCGCGCGCTTGCCCTTGATACCTTCCTCGATAGTGCAGAAAAAATCGGCGTGGTCGCGGCGCACCTTGCGCTTGTCGACCACCCGCGTCAGGCCGCCGGTGCCCGGCAACACCGCAAGCAGCGGCACTTCCGGCAGCGCCACGGCAGCGGCGCCATCGTCGGCGAGGATGATGTGATCGGTCGCCAGCGCCAATTCATAGCCGCCGCCGGCCGCGGTGCCGTTGACGACCGTGATAAAACGCTGGCCGGAGTTCTCGCTGGAATCTTCCAGACCGTTGCGGGTCTCGTTGGTGAATTTGCAAAAATTGACCTTATGGGCGTGGGTGGCGCCGGCCAGCATGCGGATATTGGCGCCGGCGCAGAACACCCGGTTCTTGCCCGAGCGCACGATCACTACCTTTACGGCGGGATGCTCGAAGCGGAGCCGCTGTACGGCATCCGCCAGTTCAATATCGACGCCGAGATCATAGGAATTCAGCTTCAACTGATAGCCTTCGAACAGGCCGCCGTTCTCGTCGACATCCATGGTCAACGTCGCGACGTCGCCTGCGACATCGAGCTTCCAGTGCTTGTAGCGTGACGGGTCGGTCTGAAAATCGATGTAGCGCGCGCCGCCAGCAAGGACGCGGTCTTCGCCGGCCATGGGCCACCTCACCTTGGTTTTCTGTTAACTCTTTGGCTTTCTCTCAACATGCATAATAGTGCATGTTTTCGACGAGGTCTAGGGTCTACGGCATAAAATCTGCATTTTGTTTCATGTGCGGCCGACCGCGCCTATCGCCACCCAATCCGCCTTGGACAGCGACGGTAACACCAATCTGGCCCTGAGCAGGCCCGCAAGGCTGGCTGCCGGAAAGCCATCGGCAAAGCCGTCGCCGCCGGTTGCGGCCTTGTGCAGCGCATCGAGTTCACCCAGCGCCTCGCCGAAAGACCGCGCCGCGGCGTTCGGCTTCTGCATGCGGAGCCTCAAATTGGCATAGGCAATGTGGATGCAGGCGCGCAGCAGGATGCGCTCGCGTCCGCCCTGCGGTGCTGCCGCCCAAACGGTCTCCAAGATCTCCTGCGCTTCCCAGAAATAGCCGTGGTCGTTGAGCGCGATGCCGTAGCGCAGCGCGGGATGCCGCGCCGGCACATAGCCGCCAAAGCGCAAAGGCACCAATAGTTTTGCCTGGGCCAGCGTTTCGTAGTCGGCTGCCACTTCCGCGGTCTCGCCGGGGACGTAGGCCCATTGCGGCAGCAGAAGGCTTTGGGGCGGGATGCTCATGGCGGCAGCGCCACCACGATCATCGCCGAAAATGGCTTACGCCGCCCGTCCCTGTGAGCCTTCGTCCGAAAATAGAATGCGACTTGCAAATTCCGAGATCGCATTGAGCGTCGCCCCCGGCGCTTCACGATGCGGCGAATGTCCGGCCGCTGGAATGATGGTCACATCGACCGGACAATAGCACTCCTGCTCCGCGATTTCGACCTGGCGGATCGTCCCATACTGGTCGTCTGCCCCTTGAAGGATCGCAACTGGTACGCGGATATAGGCGAGATATTCGGAAATATCCCAGTTGCGGAATTTCGGGTCGAGCCAGGCGTCATTCCAGCCGTAGAAGGCGTTGTCGACATCCTTGTGCCAGCGCGCCAGTTTTGCCTTGAGGTCGGTGGTCTCGTAGGCGCGTCTGATCTCGGCGATCGAGGTCACCGACATATCTTCGACGATAAAATGCGGCGCGATCATCGCGATACCCTGCACACGGTGATCCTGACGCGAACCGGCATAGATCGCCGCGATCGAGGCGCCGTCGGAATGCCCGATGAGAAGGCCGCGGCGAAAGCCGATTTGGTCGAGCAGTTTTGGCAAAACTTCCAGTGCCTCGATATGCATGTAGTCGAGCGGGCGCGGCAGTTTTGCCGGCGTCGAGGCGCCATAGCCCGCGCGCGAATGGACGAACACGCCGGCGCCGGTCACGGCCTGGAGTTTTTCGGGAAAATCGCCCCACAGCCCGGCCGATCCCAGGCCTTCGTGCAGCATGACAATGGTCGGCGCGTCAGCGGGCGCGGGCCCGATCATGCGGTATTCGAGATCGGAGGCGCCGATGGTGAGGAAGCCGGTGGGGTTTAGCGTCTGCATGATGTTGGCTATCCGAAAGTGACCTAGGCGTCGCACCAATATGCTCGTCGTCCCGGCGAACGCCGGGACCCATACGCCGCGGCGTTTGTTTTGAGAGACGCTGTTCGACGGCTTTCGTGCAACAACTGAAGCCTGTGGTTATGGGTCCCCGCGTTCGCGGGGACGACACTTGGTTCCTAGTTCGCCCCATCGCGCAATTTAAAGCGCTGGATTTTTCCGGTCGCGGTTTTCGGCAATGAGTCCACCACATCGATCCAGCGCGGATATTTCCACGGGCCGATCTTCTGCTTGACGTGCTCTTTTAGCAGCTCATGCAGGCCCGCGGTGTTTGCACCTGGCCGCAGCACGACAAAGGCTTTCGGCTTCAACAGTCCTTCCGGATCGGCTTCGGGCACGACGGCGGCTTCCAGCACCGCTTCATGGGTGATCAGCGCGCTCTCGACCTCGAACGGCGAGACCCAGATGCCGGACACTTTGAACATGTCGTCGCTGCGGCCGCAGAAGGTGTAGCGGCCGTCGGCGTCGCGGATGTATTTGTCGCCGGTGCGGGTCCAGTGGCCCTCAAAGGTGCGGCGGCTCTTGCTGCGCTGATTCCAGTAGCCTTCGCCGGCCGAGGGCGCATCGACCAGGAGCTCGCCGACCTCGCCGTCGGGTACCTCAGTGCCGGCCTCGTTGACCAGCCGCACGCGATAGCCCGGCACCGGACGGCCCGACGTTCCGTATTTGATATCGCCGGGCGCATTTGAGAGGAAGATATGCAACAGCTCGGTCGAGCCGACGCCGTCGAGAATGTCGACACCGAAGCGCGACTTCCAGGCGTTGCCGACCGATTCCGGCAGTGCCTCACCGGCCGAGGTGCAGATGCGAAGCCGCGCGCCGCAGCGTTCGCTTTTCACCGTCTCGTCATTTAGCATCGCGGAAAACAGCGTCGGCACGCCGAAGAAGATGCTCGGATGATATTTGTTCATCAGCGCAAACATGGCTGCCGGCGTCGGTCGCTCGGAATTGAGGATGGTGGAGGCGCCGACCGACATCGGGAATGTCAATGCGTTGCCGAGGCCGTAGGCGAAAAACAGTTTTGCCGCCGATAGCCCGACATCGTCCTCACGAATTCCGAGCACCTGTTTTGCATAAGTGTCCGCGGTGGCGGCGAGATTGGAATGCAGATGCCGCACGCCCTTGGGCATGCCGGTCGAGCCCGAGGAATACAGCCAGAACGCCGGCTCGTCGGGATGGGTAGCTGCTGTTACGAATGCATCGTTCTCGCCCGCGATCTCGTCGGAGAGCTTTTTGTAGCCGTGCGGCTGCTTGCCCGAAACGACGACATGCTCGAGATCGGGCATCCGCCCCAGCATATCCCTGACCACAGGCAATAGCGCTTCGGAAACAAACAGCACGCGCGCCCGGCAATCCGCTAGCACGTAGGCGTATTGATCTGATGTCAGCAGCGTGTTGAGCGGCACCGGCACCACGCCGGCGCGGATCGCACCGAGAAACACGATCGGAAAATCCACCGTGTCGAGCATGATCATGGCGACGCGTTCTTCGCGGCGAACGCCAAGCCGGCGGAGCAGATTGGCGAGCTTGCGGCTTCGCTCCTGCAAGGCCCCATAGGTCAGCTCAGAAACAGTGTCTGTGAAGGCAAGTTTTTCGGCGCGCCCTTCCTCGACATTGCGATCGAGGAGCCACGTCACCGCATTGTAGGGATCGGCGTTCATGGCGCGTTTCCGTATGCCAAGCGTGTCACGAGGCTTCCTCCCCAGGATTTTAAGAATTATAATTCATAGGAAGCCACTACGCGCGCTTGCTGTCAATCCTTATCGGCATTATGTTTCCAGATGTGCGGGGCCTAACACATGCGGAATGTCCTGGTCGATCAAGCCATCCTGGCGTGTTGCAAACCGCGATTCATGAAGGTTGCGCGCATTGTCTATGACGCGGCGGTGGCTCTGAAACTGCCGAGGGGCAGAAATGTGGACTTCACAGCCGAGCGGATCAAAGCACTCGTCAAAGCCAAAAAGCTGCCATCGAAAGGTAATCTTGATCAGTGGGGCTTCAGCGAAATCTGTTTGCCCGAGAGCGCGAGTAGTCTGCACGAAGAAGAAAAAGGGAAATGACCGAACATCCCGATCCCGAATCCGGCTTCCTCGCCCATCTCGGCCAGCGCGTCCGCACCATGCGCGCGCTGCGCGGCATGTCGCGAAAGGTGCTGGCCAAAGTTTCGGGGATTTCGGAGCGCTATATTGCGCAGCTCGAAAGCGGCAAGGGCAACGTCTCGATCGTGCTGCTGCGGCGGGTGTCGAACGCGATGGGCGCGCATCTGGAAGATCTCATCCCGGCAGCCGAGCCGTCGCCGGACTGGCCGGTCATCCGCGACCTCCTGCGCAAAGCGACGCCGAACCAGATCGCACGAGCCAAGGATATTTTGGCGGGCCAAAGCGGCACCGCAGCGCTGCGGCAAACCTCCTTCGCCGGCATCGCCTTGATCGGCTTGCGCGGCGCCGGCAAGTCCACACTCGGCAAGATGCTGGCGCAACAGATCGGCTGGAGTTTTGTCGAACTCAACAAGGAGATCGAGGCGCAGAACGGCTTGTCCGTCGCCGAGATCATCGCGCTCTACGGCCAGGAAGGTTTTAGGCGGATGGAGCAGGCCGCCCTCGGCCAATTGCTGGCGCGCAAAGAGCTGATGGTGCTCGCGACCGGCGGCGGCATCGTCTCCGAACCTTTGACCTTCGACCTGATCCTGTCGTCATTTTATAGCATCTGGCTGAAGGCCGAGCCGGAAGAGCATATGGCGCGGGTGCGTAGCCAAGGCGATTTGCGTCCGATGGCGGACGATCGCTCGGCGATGAGCGAATTGCGCACGATTTTGTTGAGCCGCGAACCGCTCTACGCGCGGGCGTCCGCCGTGGTCGATACCGCGGGGCTTTCCGTGGACGCGGCGGCCGCGCGTCTGATCGACGCGGTAGCGCCGGTGCTGGAGAGCGAGCCGCGAATGTTCGCGCGGGGGTGAATTCCTGATCTCGGCACCTCGCCCTGTTCCGTCATTCGCGATACTGATCCAATATGAAGCTGCTTTTTCTCCACGGCTCGCCCGCAACCGGCAAACTGACCGTCGCAAAAGCGCTGCTCGGAATGGTCCCCGGTCGGCTGTCCGATAATCACGCGGCGATCGATCTGGCGCGGACAATATTCGACTTCGGCGCTCCCGGATTCTGGGAGCTGGTACACCGCGTCAGGTGCGCTGCCTTTGACGCCGCCGCGGAACGCGGGCTTTCGCTTGTCGTCACGACCTTTTGCTACGCCGATCCGGAAGACCTTCCGCAGTACGAGAAATTCGAGGAGATCATGCAGCGGCGCGGCGGCGAATTGCTGCCGGTGTTCCTGCACTGCTCCCGTGAACAAGCCGCGCGCCGGGTCGGCAATCCCGATCGCGTCGAGCGGCGGAAG